>DAHXMN010000230.1 GCA_027371725.1 Candidatus Woesearchaeota archaeon
ACCACCTGGAGCTGACGATCCGCGGCGCGGAGAAGACCGTCACCATCATGACGACCAACTCCGGCCTGCTCCGCAAGGTCGAAGGGCTGAAGCCGGTCTTCCAGGAAGTCGCGAAGCGCGGCGTCAAGATCCGGATCGCGGCTCCCCTGACGAAGGAGACCAAGGAGGCGGAGAAGGAGCTGAAAGGCGTCGCCGAGGTGCGCGACTGCAAGACCAAGGCGCGGTTCACCGTGGTGGACGGCAAGGAGGTCGTCTTCATGCTGATGGACGACAACGAGGTGCATCCGACGTACGACATCGGCGTCTGGATCAACACGCCCTTCTTCGCCGCGGCTTTGGAGGACCTCTTCGAGCTCGCCTGGAAGGAGATGAAGAAGATCAAGGCGTAAGATTATTTTTTTCCTAATCCTTTCTTCCTCATTCTTTCGTTTTCTTCTCTCACGTCATTTCCTCCGGATTCTTCGACGGCGATGCTGCCTCGGCACAAGATCCCGCGACGCGCTTGACGGAGCGCGGCGACGTCAAACCGCTACGCGCGTCGCGGACGATCGCCTCGGACCGGAGGGAGAACGATATCGCCGCAGCATCGCCGGAGGAAGAAGCGCAGAACTCTACGGTTCGTGCGCGAACGTCTCACGCCCTCAGCGGCCGCTCGCCGCGACGCAGGCGACGCGCCCCGTCGAGAATCTCATCCCAATCCTTGACGGGATAGACGTTCTCGTGGCAGGCATAGCGTTCGTTCCACGGTCGCCGGAGCAGGAAGGCGACGACGCCGGCGTCGGCGCACTCGGCCGCGTAGCGCGGGTCGTCCTCGACGATCGCATCCATGGAGAGTTTCCGGCAGATATCCGCCTTGGAGAGCGTCCCGATGCCCACGTGACCGTTCGCGGAGAAGTAGATGTCCGTGAAGATTCCGGGGTTGTGCTGCGCTTCCCAACATTTCGTGACGGGGATCGCCTCGCCGAAGCGCGAGGTGACCGTATAGAGTGTGTCGCCCTCCGCTTTCAAGGCCCGGAGCGCCGCTTGCGCTTCGGGATGATTCTTGAGAAGATAATGGAAATGTCCGGCGGCGACCCCCATGATCTCACGCAGCTGCTTGCGTTCGTCCTCTTCGCCCGGGGCTTGCCGAATGAGAGGCACACCTGCCTT
>DAHXMN010000231.1 GCA_027371725.1 Candidatus Woesearchaeota archaeon
ACGGACGTGGTACTGCTGACCGTGATGCTGGCGCAGAACGAAACCGGAGCGATCATGCCCGTGGCCGCCGCTGCGTCCGCGGCGAGAAGCTCGTCGTCTTCGTGACGGGCGTCTGCCCCGCGCGCTGCTTCTACTGCCCGATCAGTGAGGAGAAGAAGCAGAAGGATATCATCTACGTGAACGAACGCAAGGTCAAGACGGATGAGGACGTCCTCCAGGAGGCGCGCGACAGCAAGGCGACGGGCGCGGGCTTCACGGGCGGCGATCCCTTGGCGCGGCTCGACCGCACCTGCCGGTACATCTCGCTCCTCAAGAATGAGTTCGGCAAGGGCTTCCACATCCATCTCTACACGCCGTTCAACCTCGTCACTGAAGAACGCCTGAAAAGACTGCACGACGTCGGTCTCGACGAGATACGGTTCCACCCGAACATCGACGACCGGAAATGGTGGGGTCGGATAGATATCGCCCGTGCGTTCGACTGGGCTGTCGGCGTGGAGATCCCCGTCTTGCCGGATAAGGTCGAAGAGACGAAGGAATTGCTCTTATTCCTGAACCATAAAACAGGTTTCCTCAACCTGAACGAGCTGGAGATTAGCGACCTGAACGAGCCGTTCTTCGAGAAGCTCGGCTACCGAACGAAAGCGTACGGCAGCTACGGCGTCCAGGGCAGCGACCAAGCAGCGCAACGGCTCATGCGGTTCGCCATCGAGAAGGGGCTCTCCTTCCCCGTCCACTACTGCACGTGCACGCTGAAGGACCTCGTGCAGATGGGCAACCGGCTCAAGCGGCGCGCAGCGAACACGAAGCTGCCGTTCGACGTCGTGGACGATGAGGGGCTCGTCCACCGCGGCGCGATCTACGCGAACCTCGTCCCGGGCTTCGGCTACGAGAAGCTGATCGAGCACCTCGACGACGAGACGAGACTGAATGAGATGAAGGAACTGGAGCTCATGAAGAAAGGAATGGGCCTGCGATTCAAGCTCAAAGACGATGCGATCGCTCTCGACGAGCATAAGCCGCGCCTCCTCGTCGGCGCGAAGTGGCTGGAGAAGCACCACGCAGCAATCGGCCATCCGTGCGCCCTCGTCACCGAATACCCGACGTGGGACTCCTTCCCTATCGAGATAGACTTCCTA
>DAHXMN010000232.1 GCA_027371725.1 Candidatus Woesearchaeota archaeon
AGCTCCTCTACCGGGCAGCGCGCTCTCATCGTCGCGACGACGAGCCCCTCCGACCCCGCGAAAGGGTACCTCGGCGTCGTCCTCACCGACAATCTCCGTGACCCGTCGCTCGGCTGGCTCTACGGCGCCGTCTCATGGGTCACGCAGCTCTTCCTCTGGATATTCCTCCTCAGCCTCGGCATCGGCCTCGCGAACCTCCTGCCCCTCGGCCCCGTGGACGGCGGCCGGATGCTCAGGGTCGTGACCGAGAAGCTCTACGGCGCGAAGAAGGGCGCGTCCGTCTGGGCGAGGATCAGCGTCGCGGTCATCGTGGTGATCGTCATCCTCCTCCTCGTCCCCATCATCAAGGCGTTCCTCTGATCATCCCCTGATCCTTCTTCCGTCATCTTCTTCCGTTGATCGCTTCTCGTCGACATCGTCATCGTCGCTGCCTTGGCACGATGTCCGGCGGCGAGCACGGGCGAACGTTTGCGAGGCCATAAGGGTACGCGAGCCGCAGTCGCTAGCGCTCCTGCGCACGACTCCGTCGTTGCGTCGACGATCCGCCCGGACCGGAGGATCAGGAGCCCGGAGAGCGACTGAGGATGGCTTCTCCGCGGCAACGACTATGTCGACCGTCCAAACCGTTAAAAACCGTCCAAGAACCCCGATCCCCATGCCCCTCACCGTCGCCCTCCTCGGCGTCGAGCACCCCGGCAACCTGGGAGCCGTCGCGAGAGCCATGAAGAACTTCGGCTTCACGGACTTGTTGCTCATCGGCCCGAAATGCTCGCCCCGGGACCCGGTCGCGCAGAACCGGGCGAAGTGGGCGAACGACGTCCTCGCCGCGGCGAAGCTCGCGGAGTCGCTCGACGCGCTGGACGGATTCGACCTCGTCATAGGGACGACGGGGAAGATCAGTGACGACTATAATCTGCCGAGAACGCCGTTGTTCCCGTCCCAGTTATCTCAGAAACTCGCAGCGACGGACGCCGACGCGAAGATAGCCATCGTCTTCGGCCGGGAGAGCGACGGCCTCATGAACGACGAATTGAAACGGTGCGACGTCACCGTCACCATCCCGACCGCGGACGACTACCCGTCGCTCAACCTCAGCCACGCCGTCGCGGTCATCCTCTACGCCCTCAGGG
>DAHXMN010000233.1 GCA_027371725.1 Candidatus Woesearchaeota archaeon
GCCCTGGAGACCATGGTCTCCGGGCGCACGAATTCTCCGAATTCGTTGTGTCGACGACTCGGGATTATGCGGCTGCGGCCGCATCCTCGTCGTCGGGTCTTGCGCCAAGGCGGCGATGCTGCTCTCGACGGTTCTCCGATGTTCCCTGTCTCTTCTCCGCTCCCGGGCAAAACCATTTAAACCGTGTCGTCCGTCGGAGGGGCATGTTCACGGTGGACTACTCCCAGCCGGACCTCAAGGCGCTCCGTCTCCAGGGGTTCGTCGCGGACATGCACTTCCACACGGCGCACAGCCACGACTGCCGCACCCCGGTGAAGGACGTCGTCACGAAGGCGCGCAGGCTCGGCATCCACGTCGCTATCACCGACCACAACAAGATCGGCGGCGTCCTGGAGGCGCTGAAGTACAAGGACGCGCCCATCATCCCCGCCATCGAGATCTGCACGCGCGAGGGCAAGGAGGTCATCCCGTACTTCTACGACGCGCGCCAGCTCGAAGAATTCTATGACAAGCGGCTCGCGCCGTTCCTCAAGGAGAAGAACGCGCTCCGCAGCAACCGGATGCGCATCCGGATGGCGGACCTGCTCGACATGCTCGAGGACGAGGAGTGCGTCATCCACCTTCCGCACCCGTTCGCGCCGCAGCCGAGGAGGAGCTACAACTACCTCTCAAGCATGCGGTGCGTCGGCCTCCTCGCGAAGGTCGACACGATAGAGGCGTTCAACCAGACCGTGACGCGCCGCGCCAATCTCTCGGCCCTCGGTTGGGCGGTCCAGCTCGGCAAGGGCATCGCCGGCGGCAGCGACGGCCACATCCTCCGCCGGATGGGCTGCGGCGTCACCGTCACCAAGGCGGCCACGGTGGAGGAGCACCTCGACGCGATCCGGAAAGGTGAAGTCATCATCGTCGGCAAGGAGCTGCGGCCGCACGAACGCGTCATCGACGCCCAGGTCCTGGTGCGGAACAAGATCAGCAACGGCGTCACGGGCGGCATCTGCTGTGGCAGCTCACGCTCATCAAGTTCTCGCTGCAGTTGGGATGACCCAAGAACACCCACTTCACCACTTCACGCGCCGACTTTGGACATGGCGGCAGGAGTGGGGGGCGGAGAGCTACTGGTCGG
>DAHXMN010000234.1 GCA_027371725.1 Candidatus Woesearchaeota archaeon
GTCACGAACGTCACCGACATCAATGGCAACTACAGCATCTACACGCAGGAAGGGGATCATTACATCTACGCCATCAAGACCGGCTACAAGGTCTACCAGAACAACGTGACGGTCGTCGCGGGCAACGCGACAAAGCATGACATCGTCCTCGAGGAGGAAGTGCAGCCGAACACGAACACCGGCGTCGGCCCGGGCATCGACAACCCCGGGGACAACGTCGGGCCCGCGCAGCATGAGGGCATCGGCCCCGGCCAGGACCAAGGCCCCGGGGAGGCTCCCCCCGTCGTGCAGCAGCCGAAGGTGATCGAGGGGAAGGACTACATCGTGTCCCTCACCGACCTGGACCGGAAGCTGCGCCTCGGCCAGTTCCTCCAGGAGACGATCCACAGCGACAGCTTCAAGAAGGCGAGCGTCCACGTCACGCTGACGATCAACGGCACGAACATCAGTCGGCTCATCACCTCGGACAAGAAAGAGCTCACCATCGACCCCAACGGGAACGACCAGTTCGTCCTCACCATCTTCGGCGTCGGCGACCTCGGGACGTACAACGGCACGATCGACATCGGCGGCGACCTCAACGCCACCATCCCCGTCTCGATTGAGGTGCTGCCGGCGGAGCAGCTCCCCGTCGAGGCGCTCCACATCCAGGTCGACACCGCGGAGAAGTCCTACCTGCCGAGCGACCTGGTGCGGTTCCAGACCGACCTGCGGAACATGCTCAGCGACCAGCAATACCCGGTGCACCTGCTCTACACGGTGCAGTCGCCCGACGGGAACACGACGCTCTGGACGTACGAGACGAACGTCTTCCTCCAGACCGCGTTCAGCCTCATCAAGAGCTTCCAGCTCCCGTCGACGACGCAGCCCGGAGACTACATCCTCCGGGTCAGCGCCACCTACCTCGGCCTGAGCAGCGGTACCAGTACGATCTTCCACGTCGACGTGCCGTTCTGGGAGCGTTCCTTCCTCGGTCTCCGCGCCTGGATGTGGATCATCATCCTCCTCGCGGCCGGCGGCATCGTCGCCGCGGCCATCCTGATCCGCAGGAACATCGAGGCGAAGAAGAAGTACCACCTCAAGGTCGAGTACGACGAGCTGCCGAAGCCCGGCC
>DAHXMN010000235.1 GCA_027371725.1 Candidatus Woesearchaeota archaeon
CCGTGGACTTTCTGCGCCGCTACCGTGACCCCTTCATCGTGGTCGTCTTGCTCGCTGTACCGTTCTTCTTCCTGCGTGCCAATATCCGCAAGCCGCAGGAGCTCAACGCATTCGACAGCGCCATCATCCGCGTCTCCACTCCCTTCCAGTACGCCGCTTCCTTGCTCGCTCGCGGTGTCTCCTCCCTCGTCAGCGACTACGTCTACCTCGTCGACGTCAAGCGCGACAACCGACAGCTCGCCTATGACAACGCCGTCCTTCGCGAACGCGTCCGCCACCTCGAGCAGGCCCAGGCCGAAAACCTCCGCCTCAAGAAGCTCCTAGGCCTGCGCGAGTCCCTGCCCGTCGACGTCGTCAGCGCCCACGTCGTCTCCAAGGACACCACCGAGTTCTTCCGCGTCGCTCGCGTCACCCTCGACCGAAGCGCCCGCAACATCCGCCCCAACATGCCCGTGCTGTCCGTCGACGGCGTCGTCGGCACCGTCCATCGCGTCGCCGGCGAAACCGTCGATGTCCAGCTCACCGTCGACTCCGGCAGCGGCATCGACGTCGTCGTCGAGCGTACGGGCGCCCGAGGCTTCGTTCGCGGCACCGGCGACCGCAACCACTACGCCTGTCGCGTCGAATACATGCAGCGCACCGACGAGGTCGCCGAGGGCGACCTGCTGATCACCAGCGGCGTCGGCAAACGCTTCCCCAAAGGTATCCCCGTCGCCCGTGTCAGCAAGGTCGTCCGCAAGGACTTCGGCATCTATCAGTCCGTCGAAGCCACGCCCGTTGTCGACATGTCTCGCCTCGATAACGTTCTCATCGTCACCTCCATGGGCCCCGACGACTCGGAGGCCACCGCGGCCGAGCCCAAGCCTGCCGCCCCTGCAGGCCCTTGACCATGCGGAACACGGCCTTCCTCTCCCTGGGTGTCGGCTTGCTGCTGCTGCAGTCCGCCGCCTTCTGGTTCCTGGGCTCCCTGCCTTGGTCCGGCTTCACCCCGTCGCTCACCTTGCCGCTCATCGTCTTCATGGGCACCCACGAGTACTCCCTGTCGCGCGGCGCTGCCCTCGCTTGCGTGCTCGGCTATGGCCTCGATCTGCTCGCCTCCGCCCCGGTCGGCTTG
>DAHXMN010000236.1 GCA_027371725.1 Candidatus Woesearchaeota archaeon
TTCATTCTGAGCCGATCCCGACGGCGTCTGACGCCCCCCAGCAATATTTATAAACATCCGTCGCGGTCCCCCATCCATGTCCCGTCCGTCGGCGAAGCGCTTTCAGGATCATCCCCCCCTCTCTCCGCTCTTCCTCCCTGCTTTGCTCATCGCATTCCTCGTCATCCTCGGCGGCCTCACCGGTTGCTCGCAGAACCAGCTCATCGACAACGGGACGACCGTCGTCGCACCCCCGGTCGCGGACGGCTCCGGCCAAGTCCGGCCGGACATCCCGCACACCGAACCGCCCGCCACCCAGCCAGCTCCCTCCGAGGGATCGAACCCGAACGCGCCCGTCATCCGGCAGTTCCTCAACGCGACGCTCTTCGTCCGCCAGGCGCCGGGCGGCATCGTCGCAGGAGACGCGCTCCACCCGTTCCTCTTCGGCAAGACGATCGGCGACGTGCTGCCGCTCCTGACCCGCTACCAGCTCACCACGCTCGCAGGCCCGCAGCCCTCCATCGCGGGGCAGACGCTCCGCGCCGACGACTACGTTCGCTTCGACTTCGGGAACGAGTCGAGCGGCGAGCTCCGGTACGTGCGCGACCCGGTCACCGGCGCGGTCGGCAGCGAGCTCTTCTTCGCCGAGGGCGCGCCCATGTTCGAGTACGCATACCTCCTTCAGGACGGCTCGTTCCCCGCGCTCGTCGGCCAGCAGCTCAGCTTCTTCGGCCACACCTACACCGTGAAGGCCGCCACGAACACCAGCGTCGAGCTCTACGGAGAGAGCATCGAGCAGTACCTCCTGCTGGCGAACGCCTCGGTCCTCTATGTGAACGGCGTCGGCTTCGCGGACACGCGCGTCCGGGTCGACCCGTGGAGCATCGCGATCCGCTACTTCGCCCCCGCGCCGGACAACGACGGCGTCAGGATCAAGCCCGGCCAGACCCTCCGGGAGAAGCTGAAGAACGACTCCATCCTGCTCAACCCGCTCTTCGACATCGCCTATGACGGGCTGGACCAGAGCCCGAACGACACTGTGACGCTCCGCGCCGGCAAGAACGGCGCGTACATCGACTTCCGCGACGCGAGCGGCGCGCCCGTCACGCTCCCCCTCGCCAGCACGACCGGCT
>DAHXMN010000237.1 GCA_027371725.1 Candidatus Woesearchaeota archaeon
ACGCGAAGAAGTGAGCGCCCGCTTCAGCGGCGAGGGGCAAGCGATTCTACGACCATGCGGACATCCCGGAAAGAAGGCAGTTCCATCTCCTCTCTCGAGAAGACGACCCGGAATCCTCCTCCGGGGAGGGTTCGTTCGATCCCGAGGTGGCGGAGCGCATCCCGCATCGTCGCGAGACGGTAGGCGAGGTCGTCGCTCCCGCAGCGGGAATCGGGCAGGAGGATGCCGCGGCACGCCTCCGTCCGCTCGATGGCGAACCGATTCTCGAAAACGGGCATTCCGAGCCGACGGCCGGACCTTCCATGCTGATACTCCCGCACCCCCTTGCGCGCGTCATCGAAATACTCTATCATGGAGCGGACGACGCCACCAGGGATCTCTCCATGGCCGTGCCGCTCCGCTTCGAGGAAGCCGCCCAGCATCTCGGCGGCGGCGTATTCCTGCCCGCTCCGGGCCATGAATAGCGCAATCTGAGAAGGATTATAGGGGCGCTCTTCAGGCCTCCCGGAACAATCGTAGACCACTCCCATGACTCAAGACGGGAGAGAAGAAGAGTATAAATAATTTCTCCTTCAGGGCAGAACCGGACCGTCCCCTATTTCATCGTGTACGCCCGCAGGTGCTCGCTCGTGTACTCGGAGATGATCGCGGTGCGGCGGCGCAGCGGGACAAGGTCCGCCGTGCTGATCGAGAACGAGCTCTCGGCGAGCGCCTTCCGCACGCGCTCCGCGTAGTCGAAGCACGCGTGCACGAGATCGGTCTGCGTCACGATGCCGACGACCTTCTCCTGGTCGACGACGAGCAACCTCCGCACTTTCTCGAAGAGCATGATCGTGTTCGCATCGAAGATGGAGAGCGAGGCGGGGATCGCCTTGACCGGCGCCTTCATCAGGTCGTCCACGGACTTCACGGCGAGCCTGCCGCCGCTGTCGAAGAACTGCGCGACGACGTCGTACTCGGTGAAGATCCCGATGTACCCTCCCTTCTCGGTGACGGGGAGGGGCATTATAAATTTTTAGGAGAAACAGGCGGAAGGGTTCCGTCCCTATTGGACATCGTCCGAGATGTCGGCGGAATGCTTGGTGTTCCGTCTTATCTCCATCA
>DAHXMN010000238.1 GCA_027371725.1 Candidatus Woesearchaeota archaeon
GGAAGTCGAGCGCGCGGAAGGAAAGGTCGTGCTTTTCGTGGACGAGCTCCACACGCTCGTCGGAGCCGGCGGCGCCGAGGGCTCTCTCGACGCGTCGAACATGCTCAAGCCGGCGCTCTCTCGCGGCGAGATACGCGTCATCGGCGCGACGACGCTGAAGGAATATCAGAAGTACATCGAGAAGGATGCCGCGCTCACGCGCCGGTTCCAGCCGGTGTTCGTGCAGGAGCCGACGATCGAGGACGGTATCGCGATATTGCGCGGCCTTCGCGACAAGTACGAGCTTTTCCACGGGGTGCGTATCACCGACGGCGCGATCGTCGCGGCAGTCGAGCTGTCGGCGCGCTACATCAGCGAGCGGTTCCTGCCGGACAAGGCAATAGACCTCATAGACGAAGCGGCGTCCGGCTTGCGCATCGCGCTTGAGAACAAGCCGCCCTTGCTTGAGGAAACAGACCGCAAGATCCGCCGGCTCGAGATCGAGAAGCAGGCGCTCTCGAAGGACCTCGAAGGCGAACATGCGAAAGAGATAAAGGAGCGCATGAAGACCATCGACGCCGAGATAGCCGACCTGCGCGAGAAGACGAGCGAGCTCGAGCTCAAATGGAAGAACGAGAAGGAGACGCTTACCGGCATACGCGCCGCCAAGGCCGAGCTCGAAGCGCTCAACATACAGGCCGACAACGCCGAAGCCGCGGCAGACCTGGGCACCGTCGCTGAGATCCGCTACGGCAAGATCCCGCACATACGGAGAGAGCTCGAGACCAAGCTCAAGCGCTTGAAGGCATTGCAGAAGTCGCGCCGCGTGCTGAACGAAGAAGTGGCCGAGCAGGACATCGCGGCTGTCGTGAGCCGCTGGACCGGCATCCCGGTCGCACGGATGCTCGAAGAAGAGATGACGAAGCTCTCGCGCATGGAGGACGCGCTCAAGCGCGGCATCATAGGCCAGGACCTCGCGGTGAAGAAAGTGACAGACGCGGTGAAGCGCTCGCGCGTCGGCATCAGCGACCCGAACCGGCCTATCGGCTCGTTCCTGTTCCTAGGGCCGACGGGCGTCGGCAAGACCGAGCTCTCGAAGAAGATCGCGGAGTTCATGTTCAACGA
>DAHXMN010000239.1 GCA_027371725.1 Candidatus Woesearchaeota archaeon
TGGGAGCTCTCCGGCAACTCATCGGGTTCGCGCTCGCCGCTCTGCTCGTCGCCACGGCAGCGACCGCGATGGAGAACCATACGCGGTGGAACGACCAACTGAACGTCTGCTTCTACTTCTACAACCGGGCGGACGGCACCTCGGGGCTGTGCTACGTGCCGGACCAGGACTGCATCATCACGCCGCACAAGCCGGACAAGTACATCACCGTCGACCCGGCGGAATGCAGGTACAGTATCGCGACGGGCACGGTCAACCTCACCATCGCGAACCGGCCGCCGATCCTGAGCAATATCGCCGACGCCGTGGCGCGCGAAGGCGACCTCGTCACGCTGAAACCGCAGTGCTTCGACCCGGACGGCGGACCGGTCACCATCGCCTTTTCCGGCGCGATGAACTCGTCGGAGTGGCAGACCGGCGACCACGACGCAGGCACATACACGGTCACGGTGACGTGTACGGACGCGCGGAACGCGAGCGTCAGCCAGCAGGCAAGCATCATCGTCTTCGCGAAGAACAGCCCGCCGTACTTCAAACGGCCGGCGTAGATATACTGAACAAGAGCGATAATGATTCTCGCGGATGTTATTCCGGGAGTATAATAATATTTATTAGGGTTCTCCGATAACCATTCGTCATGGCGCTCGTCAAGCTCGTCGTCTACGTCCCCGCTGAGGCGGAAGAGAACGTCCGGCTCGCCCTCGGCGCTGCCGGCGCCGGCCACATCGGCGGCTACGACTGCTGCTCGTTCGTCACGAAGGGGACCGGCCATTATCGGCCGTTGGAAGGGACGAACCCCTACAAAGGGAGGATTGGAAGCATCGAGGACGCGGACGAGTGCCGGGTCGAGACCGTCTGCGACGAGCAAGACCTGCCGGGAATCCTCGCCGCGCTCAGGAAGACGCACCCGTACGAGGAAGTCGCGTACGACCTCATCCCCCTCCTGAACGACAAGTACGCGCAGTACGTGCCGAGACGGAGCAAGAGCGCCGCCACCGTCCTTAAGGGCGAGCGACCCGACGAAGAAAGAAGCGGGCGCGGTGGGGGGTCGCCCCCACAGGCGAGCACGAGGCTCGC
>DAHXMN010000023.1 GCA_027371725.1 Candidatus Woesearchaeota archaeon
CTCGGTGAGGGAGCCCATGAAGCTGACGAGACGGAGCTCGCGCCACCGAGGAGTGAGATGCGGCCGCACGTCCCGGTTGAAGAAGCGCCGGAACGTGTCGCTCCGGACGCCGAAGAGCCGATCCTGATAGACGCGGTGCGTCTCGCGGTAGATCCTGAGCTCGTCCAGGAACCAGGCGGGGAGACGTTCTTTCCGGTGGCGCTTCTGATTCTTCCCGAGCTTCCAATAGATCACATCCCCGTAGATCGTGCTCGCGCGCATGTTGTCGAGCTCGCGGATCCGGCAGCCGGTGAGGGCGAGCATCGTCCACATGACGCGGAGCGGCGACGCATACGGCAGGAAATCCCGGACCTCCTGGATCGCATCGAAGGGGATGCAATGGCTGTCGGTGTCGTGGTTCAAGATCTCGGTGGTGGGTCGTTGCTTCATTGTGCCCTTGCCCTCGGCAACAGCCCCTTTTTAAACGGTTTGGCCTTCCCGTCGGAAATTCTCCGGGCCGAGGCCAAGATCCTGAGACAAAATCCCGAGGAACCCATATTCTTCTTTTCGCTTCATCCGTTCTCGTCGACGAGCTCTTCGTCATCTTTCGCCGCGCCGAGGAGGAGGTTCTTCTGGTCTTTCTTCTCGCGGAACGCGCGGGGCACGTAGACCGGCTTCCGCGTCAGGGGGTTCTCGCCGGTGTGGTACATTGCCGTCGAGAGGGTGCCGGGCGTCGGGGTGAAGACCTGCGTGAGGTTGACGAAGAGGCCGCGCTCGTCACAGTATTTTTTGAGCTCGTGCATCTCGTTCATCGAGCAGCCGGGGTGGGCGGCGACGAAGTACGGGACGAGGCGCTTCCGCGTCCCCTGCTCATTGTTGACGAGGTCGAACTCGTTGAGGAACGCGTCGAACGCCTGCTTGTCGGCTTTCCGCATCTGCCGCAAGACGTTGTCCGAGATGTGTTCCGGCGCGATCTTCAGCCGGGTGACGAAGCGCATCACCTTCCGGAAGAGGGCCTTCTGCCGGAGGACGATGTCGTGGCGGAGCGCGGAGCGGAGCTCGAGGGACGTGCCCGCGTGCTTGCGGTTCAGCTCCTCGACGCCTTCGAGCAGGGGGATGAGGTCGTCGCTCAGCTTCCGGTGCGGGCAGCCGGCGCATTCCTGGTTGCAGAACACGGTCTTGTCGTACACCGTTATCTCGGCGCCGGTGATCGGCGAGAGCACGCGGACCGGCTTGTCGTAGAGGTCGCACCGCGACCCGTACATGTTCAGCGTCGGCAAGGTCAGGTCGGCTATCTTCTTCTCGCCGGAGACGTAGAGCTGCTCGATCTCTCTGAGGATTGATTCCTTCGAGCGGCGGGCGACGTTCTTGCCCTGGACGAGGGGGATGACGCAGAACGAGCAGCCGCCCCAGCACCCCCTGCCGAGGATGACGCTCGTCGCGAGGCTGCGGACCATCCCCTCGTTGAACGCGTAGTTCTTGCTCAGGGGGTGGAGGCGGCGCGTGAAGGGGAGCGCGTAGATGAGGTCCATCTCCCGCTCGTCGAGGGGATGCGGGAAGCGGTTGTGCCTGACCACGCCGAGGCCGCACGGCTCGAGGAACGCGTCGTCCGGTCGGAGGTAGGTGAGCGCGACGAGGAGGTTGAACTGGCGCGGCTCCTTGACGCAGCGCTCGTAGCTGGGGAGCGGGGTGACGCCGTCCTGGTGCTCCCCTTTCCTGATGCGGAACGCGAGCCCGTCGATTGAAGCGAGGTCGAGCGCGTCCTTGACATGGTCGAAGCGCTGCCCGGCGGCGAAGCCGGCCGCTTTCATCCGGCTGAGCAGGAGGAGTATTGATCGTTCCGCGTTGCCGAAGAGGAGGAGGTCGGCCTTCGTGTCGTTCAAGATGCCGCGCCGCAAGCGTCCGTCCTTGTAGTCGAAGTGCGTGAACCTTCGCGTAGTGGCTTCGACGCCGCCGAGGACCGTGACGCACCCCTTGTGGAGCTGCTTGAGCCGCTGCGTGTAGACCATCAGCCCCCGTTCCGGGACGAGGACGCTCTCCCGCTTCCGGAGCATCGGCGTGTAGTTGGCGAGCATCGAGTCCAGCAAGCCGGTCGTGACGCAGAAGAAATACCTCGGCGGGCCGCACGCGAGGAACTCGTCGTCGGTCTCGGGCTGGGCGATGATGCCGACGCTGTACCCTTTCGCGTCGAGGAGCCGGGAGAGGAGGGCGATGCCGCTGAGGGGGTGGTCGTAGTACGGGTCGCCCGTCACGAAGACGACGTCGAACGCCGTGAACGATGCGCCGTACCGCGCCTTCCCTTCCGCGAGCGTGACCGGGAGGAACCCCATCTGAGAGCGGACGGCGAGCCGGTTTAAATAGGTGCTGTCGACGTCGACCGTGAAAGGCTGGTCGTCTGTTCAGGAGGCCTGTCCGAGATGGACCGTCAGGCGTTCCTCGAACTCCTGCTGCGCAGCTGGATTCCGGAAGTTGACGGTGATCTTCTCCGCGCCGGTGACCGCGCTGAGGCGGAACTTGCCGGTCACGTCCATCCTGAGGAACCGTCTCGGAGGGTCGCCGAAGAGGGAGAGATCGCCGAAGCCGGCGAGAAAAGCGAGGAGCGCGCCGTCGACCGCGACAACGTAGATGTGACGGTCGTGACCGAAACAGTCGCGCATCGCCGTCCGGCGGAGCAGGCTTACCGGGTCACCACGAATTCGCAATATGGATCGCCTTTGCAGCGGCACTTAATCTCAGTGGCACGGAAGCAGCCGGTCGCCAGCCCCTGCTCATCATGGCCCGGCGTGAAGAAGAGATTCATCAGGCCGGCCGTAGCGCCCGTTGCGAGGTAGCACTCGCTGTGGTCGCTCCGACCGAACTCGCGGAGGAAGCCGGTCGACTCGTACGAGTTCGCGATGCGGAGGACGAGCCGTTCAGGCGAAATCTCAATCGCCTTCCAGACGCCCCAGCCGAACGCGTTGACAACGGCGATGATGCCGCGCACCCTGTCCTCGGGCGTCTCGCACATCGGCGCAATCAACGCCTTCCACGCGTCGCTCCGCGAGATGCCGTCGAAGGTGTGAAACGCGCAGACATGGCCGGACATGATGAGGAGGGCACGCGCTATCTCGAGGTTCTCCGCGTCGTTGCGGCGCACCTCCTCCTCGAACCGGAAGGAGATGCGGTTGTAGTAGTCCGCGTAGTGGTTCGTCAGGTAGACGTCGAACGCGTCGATGATGCCTTCCTCGTCACCC
Source organism: Candidatus Woesearchaeota archaeon (assembly GCA_027371725.1). Taxonomy (GTDB): domain Archaea; phylum Nanobdellota; class Nanobdellia; order Woesearchaeales; family UBA525; genus UBA153. The sequence goes on from DAHXMN010000023.1 coordinate 3,213, forward strand.
TGCTGGTTCATCCTGACGACTACGTCCACGATTTTCTGCTCGTCGATAGCCATCTCATCTCACCCCGACCTGGAAGGTGCAGCCCTTCCCCGTGACCGCTTCGCACATCGTCTCCTGGACGTCGTACGTGAAGCGCTGCCCGTCGTACGCGGCGGCGAGCACGCCGGCAATCCAACCCGCGTTGAAGAAGCACATCGGCGTCTTCCGTTTACCCCATTTGACGACCCATCCTTTCGCGTAGTGCGAGGAGGGGCAGGTGACGAAGCCACCATTCTTGCTGACTTTCGAGAAGTCGACGAGACCGAAACCGGCCAGACGGAAGAAGTTCTCGGCGAAGGCGAGCCGCTCCTTCGGCTCCTTCAGTTCGGAATGATTCGCGAATGCCTTGGTGAAGTGCTCGAACGCAACTTCGCGCGCGGCGGTGAGCTGGATGCCTTTCCCGTCGACGATCCGCGAGTCCTCGATGGTCTTCTGCAGGTGGCAGTTGTAGTGATGACAATGGAAGACGAGAGGCTTGCCTTCCACGAGCCGGACGTTCTCCGCCTTTTTCCAGTCGATTAGCAGATCAGCCATGGTCTCCTCCTCATCGTATCTTGTCGAATTCTTTCGCCTTCTCCTCGCCGAGGAACGCCGCCACCTTCGTGCGGCACTTCGCCACGCACTCCTCCTCGGACATGTCGTCGACCAGCGCACCCGTCGCCTGGCCGAAGAACTTCACCATCAGCGCCTTGCATTGTTCTTTTTTGGCCATGTCGCGCACCCGGAAAATCAGGATGCTGCTCTTCCCACAAGGACAATATATAAATAGAAGGTACAGGAACGTGTATCTGAGGAGGGGTGGCCGTTGACGGATGAGCGTGAAATCGAGGAGTGCGAAGTAATCGCGCTCTACGAGTTCCTTGGGAAGAAGTGGACAATCACGCTACTCCACAATCTCGGGTCGGAGCCGCTCTCCTACAACGACCTGCGCCACCTCACCCATCATCTGGTCAACCCGACGCTGCTGTCACAGCGCTTGAAGGGATTCGTCGCGTTCAAGGTCGTGACGAAGAGTACCATGGGGAAGAACACATTCTACACGCTAACGCCGAGAGGAACGATGCTGAAGGCGCACCTGCACCGGATTAAGTGGTGGGCGATCGAAGCGGAGTACCGGATGCCCGCTAAGTGCCGGCAGGGGATATGCGTCTGCGACAACGGTTTCTCGTCTGACGACGACGCCTGCCGTCACGCGTGATGACTAGAGAGAAGAAGGGGAACGTCCCTTTCTTGTCCGCGACGAAGGTGGCGGTCTGCGGCACGTTCGGCTCGAGTCGCGGGTTGACGCCGTAATCCGGCAGGGAGAAGCCGTGCGTCACGTCGACGCTGTACGCAGTGATTGTCACTGTGTCGCTCTGATACGCCGTGATGACGTCCGGTTCGAAGGCAAACTGTTTCGCGACGACCGTGATGTTGACAGTATTGTCCGTGCCGGATGATGCGTCGACCGTCGTCGTCTGTTGAGCAGCGGCTCGCGGCCGCTGCGTCGATTGCGACGCGGATTGACTACACGCCACGACGACGAGGACGGTAACCAAGAGCGGGAAGAGCGCCAGGTATCGTAAATCCCTGTTTTCACCCACTTGCCGGAAGCACGGAAGAATCGTTTAATAGTTTGTCTTGAAGCGGAACTATCGGAGGGCTACTAGCGTTCCTTCGTCCAGCCCGTCGCGATCTGGAGGAGCTTCGCGATGGCGACGAGGAGCCACGCCGCGTTGAGGATGAGGAAGGGCCAGCTGTCCAGCACGGAGGCGTAGGCGATGAGGAGCGTCGCGCCGAGGGCGTTGAGGACGTTGTAGAGGACGCTCTCGTGCCTGCTGCGAGGAGTGAATTCTTCGAGGGCGAACCCTGCGAGGATGAGGAGCATGCCGAGCGCGCCGACGACGGTGTTGGGGTCCATTGATGTCCTCCTTGCTCTTGAACTACTAAAACTAAAAAAAATAAAATAAAAAAACTAAAAACTAAAAAAAAAAAAACGAACGGAAAAACTGTCCGCATCATCGCCGCGGCGTTGCCTCGCGGCTGCCGCGGAGGTCTTGTTCTCCCTCCGGTCCGAGGCCTGGTCGGGCGCTCGGGAGTATGGCGCTACGGCGCCATCCTCGCGCCCGGATCCGGTTCCGAGGCGGCAGCCGCACAGGCGGCGATGATGCCCACGACGATTGGGACGACGGCATTATTCGCTTCCTATCCTCCCGGGACGATGCTGGCCGCGACGACGTTGAAGAGGAGGACGACGACGAAGGCGAGCAGCACGTACGTCAGCGTGGACCGTATCATGTTCTCGCCGAGCATCGCGCCTTCGCTCGTCTTGTCCGCCCCGTTCTCGATCCCGTTGACGAGGATGATGAGGATGAAGATGATCTGGACGACGTAGAGCCCCACCACTATCTGGAAGAAGTACGTGCCGACCGCCCCCCCGGAGAAGCTGCCGAGGAGCGACGTGCCCATGGACGTGCCCTGGACGTTGCCCGTCTGCGACTGGAGATCAGAGACGCGGGTGCTCAGCTTGCCGAGGATGGCGGTGATCATCGACGTGATGCCCATCACGATGGCCGCGATCGTCGGCGTCAGGAAGGTGATCTGGCTCTTCATGCTGCTGATCACGTCCGCCATGAGGTCCTTGAGCCGCTCGTCGACGCGGTGCATCTCCTTGATGTAGTTGCTCACGTTGATGATCGCCTGCGAGGCGATGAGCGGCCCCTTCTTCGACGACTCGACGAGCACCTTCATGCTGGACTCGATGATGTTGCTCGGGTACTGGTTGAGGGCGCCGTACTTCTCGTGGAAGATCGCGTCCTCGACGCTGAGGCCGAGCTTGGTGATGTTGACGCTCACCTGCTGGAAGAACGCGCCCGAGACAGTGTTGGGGAGCACCATCGCGACCTTGGAGAACGCTATCTCGAGCGGCAGGCCGTCCGCGAGGCGGTTGCCGAGCTGGAAGAGCGCGGACGCGAACTCGAGCTCGAGCTTCTTCGCCTCCGCCCGGCGTTTCATCACGTCGCGGGAGCGCACCTTGTAGTAGAGGCCGATCGCGAGGCCGATCGCGAGGGGGATGAAGAGGCTCAGGAGGGTCGCGACCAGCCCGAACGGGCCGACGGTGATTGTGTCGCCGGTCGTCTGGTCGGTGACCACGCTGCGGTACTCGTTGAACCAGTAGAGCGCGCCCGAGGTCTGGGCCTTGACGGTGGTGTCGACGGCGCAGAAGGAGAGGAAGCAGCTCCCCGCATCGGTATTCGGCTTGCTGAAGGAGACGAAGTCGAGCGTCGGTGCGGCGGCGTGCATGAGAAGCGGGATGATGCCGATGAAGAAGAGGACCCCTCCGACGAGGAGGGCGAGGGCGAGCGGCGTCACGGTCATGCCGAGGAAGCCCTTCTTCGGCGGTCCGAAGGCGGGGTTGCCCTCCTCAGGGTCGGAGCTGCCGTACCCCGTCGGCCGCTTGGAGAGGATGTCCTTGCCGATGAAGTAGACGAGGAGGGGGAGCGTCACGTTGTACAGGACGAAGAGGTGATACCAGCGCACGGACGGCATGAACGAGATCATGAGCGGCAGGATCACCAGCCCCAAGATAGGGAGGATGATGCCGAGCATGTGGAGCGTGGTGAGGGGCCCCTTGAGGTTGTGCGCGTAGTGGAGCATCTTCTCGTACGTCTCGTCCAGCATCACGGTGAGCGACTTCTCCAGCGACTCGAGACGGCGCGGCTCAGTCGTCTCGACGAGGCTGCTCTCGACGAGGTGCATCGACTCGATGAACTCCTCGTTCCAGCCCTGCCACGTGGAGAGGTACTCCTCGAGGCTCTCCCGGAGCGAGCCGTACTTCTCGGTCTCGATGTTCCAGATGATCTTCTTCATGTCGAGGCTGAGCGGGGCCGAGAGATGCTCGGCGGCGAAGTCGATGGCGAGCTCGAGGTTCGAGGTGTGGCGCATGTACGTGACGATGTAGAAGATGCAGAGCACCATCTGGTTCGAGGCGCGCATCCGCCACGTGTTCGAGAGGAAGTACGGGATGCGGCCGAGCGGGTAGATCATGATGAGTCCGGCAATCGCCGCGTAGAAGGCGAGGAACGTGCTGCCGCTGCTGCCGAGCGCCATCGGCACGAGGAGGAATGCGGTGACGGCGAGGAGGATGAACGCGATCGGCGCGAGGAAGGAGAAGCTCGTCACGCCCTCAGGCGTCGTCTGGAGGTGGCAGATCGTGATGGCCTTCTCCAGCTCCGGCCGCTTCTTCTTGTCCGGCGACATGGACAGGATCCCGGCCGAGACGTTGCACGCCTTCTCGTACCAGGAGAGCGGCTTCGGGAGGTACTCCTTGCGGAATTCCTCGTACTGGCGCGTCCGGGGCGCCTCCTCCGGACCGCCGAGATCCTCCTGAAGCTTCGCCACGTACTTCTTCCGCAGCTCCTCGTAGACGTCCGGGTCCACCATGCGCCTCCTCAAAGCCCCTCGCCGAGGGAACGGGCCGCCGCCTTGCGCGCCTTGCGCCGCTTCAACTCGCGGTCGAGCCACTCCTTCCACTCGAAGAGGATCCGCTTCGTGTCGATCACCCCGGTCCGGTCGCGGACCTTGTCGCTGATGCGGTGGAACTCGTCATTGCACTGGACGACGAAAGCGGCTTCCAGGAGGTCGTCGTCCTTCTCCTCCGAGGCGCGCTTGAGCAGGTAGTCCTTCGCGCCCGCGCGGAGCTGGATGTTGTCCCAGACCGCGTCCCAGTCGCCCGCCCACTCCTTCACCTGGCCCGCGATGGACTTGAGGATCTCGCTGTCGCCGTTGAGGAGCGCGTCCGTCGGCTCCAGCTCGTCAGTCTCGGCGTTGTACTTCATCAGGTCGACGAAACCCTGCTCGCGGAGCGGGTCGTCCTCCCAGCTCTTCCTGACCTCGGTGATACGCGTGACGCGACGCCATTTGTGCAGCCCGTCCGCGCTCTTGATGGGGTTGGCCACGACGATGATGTCCGTCGCCTTGAAGCTGGTACGAGGGACGTCGAGGTCGTTGACGACGCGGTCGAAGACGCCGTACGGCGAGTCGCCGTGGATCGTGCCCGCCACCACGTTGGCGAGCGCGCCGACCCGCATCGCCTCGTACAGCGCCCTCGCCTCCTTCGAGCGGACCTCGCCGATGATGAGCGCGCTGTCCCCGAGACGGAGCGTGGTGCGGATGCCCTCGTCAGCGGGCACCTCGGAGTCGCCTTTCGCGAGGGCTCCTGCGACCTTCATGGGCTGGATGTTGTAGCCGAGGTCGCGGAGCGCCTCCGTCGGCAGTTCCAGCGTGTCCTCGATCGTGATGATCCGGTACTTGCGCATCACCTCGACGAGCACCGCGCCGAGGATGCTCGTCTTGCCCGCGCTCCTCGTGCCCGCGACGAGGAGCGTCCGATTGCCGTCGATGAGGAAGCTGAGCAGTCCGGCGGCGAGCCCGTTCATCATCCGGTTCTTCATGAAGAGCGCGAA
>DAHXMN010000240.1 GCA_027371725.1 Candidatus Woesearchaeota archaeon
TGATGTACCCCTTCCCGTCGATCGTGTACGTGTGGAAGAGGATGCCGCGGGGGACTTCGACGACGCCGACGCCGGTCCCGGGTTTCACGGTCACGTTCACCTCTTCGCGGACGAAGCCGGTCTTGTGCGCCTTGAGGAGCTTCCTGAGGCGACGGATCCAATGCACCAATTCGACGGCCTGCGCGACGATGTTGTGGAACGGGTTCTTCGACGGGAACGTTATCCTCGATGCGGCGACCATCTTCCGGACATCAGGGTCCATCGCCCCCCAGTTGTTGTTGACGCGAGGGAGCGCGCCGAGCATATAGCTCTTCCCGTCCCGGACGACGAACTTCGCGGTGCTGTACCGGTCGACGTACTCCCGGAAGAACTTCTCGTAGCCGCGCGCGGGGACCGTTTCAAGCAGTCCGTTCTTATTGATCGTGTTTGTTGCATCATTACTGAATATCTTTTTATTATTTTCATTAGTGGCATTTGTTTTATTATCACTAAGGCCTCTGAAATCCTTGTCGGAAACGATGTTCCCCGTCAAGAGCGGGAAGTCGTGCTCCTGATGGAGCGAGATGTGCTCGCGCTCGATCCACAAGTCAGGATACCTGATCTTCAGGAAGAGCTGGAGCGTCCGGATCGCTGCCGGTTCTGCCTCGTCCGCGAGCGCGAGCAAGGAGCGGACCTGTTCCGCTGAAGGGAAGTGCGTGAAGCCGCCGACGCGGCCGCCCATCGGGTGCATCTGCCGGCCGCCGAACTCGATGACGATCTGGTTGCCGAGCCGCATCAGGAGAAGCGCATCCGCGATCTGCTTCGGGTACTTCGGCGCCATCTCGAGCGCGGACTCGTAGCCGAGGAAGTCGGGCAGCGAGAGGAAGTAGAGGTGCGTGGCGTGGCTCCTGACCCGCTCGCCGATCGCCATGATCTCGCGCATCGCCTGCGTCTGTTTCGTGGCTTGCACGCCCATCGCGTCCTCCAACGCCTTCAGGGAGGCGGTGAAATGCCCCACGGAACAGATGCCGCAGATCCGCATCGTCATCTCCGTGCCGTCATCGTACGGCCGGCCCACGACGAGGTCTTCGAAGAAC
>DAHXMN010000241.1 GCA_027371725.1 Candidatus Woesearchaeota archaeon
AAGAGGAAAGAGAAGAAGGGGATGAAGGAACAGCGAATCCACCGACGACAGAGACTGATGAGGACGACTCCATCTTCGCCGGCGTCGTGGAAGAGGAGACTGATGAAGAAGCGGCGGCGGAAGAAGAGGAACCGGCGGGCGACGGGAAGAGGGAAGGGACGGACGAAGAAGAACGGGGAGCGAATGAGTGGGGGAGAGGGGCCGAACGGCGGAAGACGGAGCGCACGCTCGACGAGGCGTTCGACGAGGTCGCGGCCGCGCTCACCGACGCGTACGAACGCAGGTTCCGGCACGCGCCGCCCGCGGGCGTCAAGGACCTCTTCTTCGAGCTGAGCGACGAGGTCGTCATCCCGCACGAGGAGCTGATCGGCACGCTCATCATGATCCACGAGGAAGGCCGCGAGCACGGCCGGGAAGAGGATGACCGTATCCTGGCAGCGATCGACGAGTTCCTCGAGCGGCTGGAGTGAACCGTTCTCAGGTGAAGAGACAGATGAAGCGGGGAGGGAATGCGCAGCAGCAGGGGGGACGCAAGAAGGCGGACGCCGCTGCCGAGGAGAGGAAGGTCGTCATCGTGGACGAGCTGGCCGAGTTCCTAGCAGAGGACCCGACGTTCGGCGGGCTCCGCGAGGATGCGCCGACCGAGATTGCGCACGCGAAGGCGGTCGCCGCGCTCCGCGAACTGCACCAGCAGCGGTTCCGCCACGCATTCCCGACTGACGACGCGCTGCTCTTCGACGAGCTCGCGAACGAGGTGGACCTGCCGCACGAAGCGCTCATCCGGCGGCTCCTCACCTGCAAGAAGGAGCATACGCCCCTCACCGACGAGGAGGAGGAAAAAATCCTCAAAATCATCGAGGAGTTCGTCGAGAAGACGAAGCATCTCGGTTCTTGAGCCGCTCGAGCACCAGTATCTTCTTCGTCAGCGATCTGTGCAAGTACCAGGAGAATGAGTGAATAGCGCTCCAGTCGGCCTTCAGCAAGTTCTCGATCTCCCGACCCTCATCCGCCGCGACGACCATGGTCTTCGTCGTCTTCGCCGCCGCGCGGAAGAACCTGGCGAACGTCTCGTCCG
>DAHXMN010000242.1 GCA_027371725.1 Candidatus Woesearchaeota archaeon
CCAGAACGAGAACGCGACCGTCATGCCGATGAAGAGGTAGATGAATGCTTCGAGCGCCTTGCCGTGCTCCTTGAGGAGCCAGGATTCCTCCATGCCCTCGAGGTCCTTCTCCTCCTCCATGTTAATCGTGTTGAAGACGAGAGGGATGGCCGCCATCGACGCCAGGAAGACCATGATGAGGCTGCTCTCCGTCTTGAAGACCCAGAGTGCGAGGAAGATGCCGACGGTGGCGTAGACGAAGCCGAGGATGAGCATCTGCGCGGGCCGCTTCTCCGCATTCACCGGGTTGATGAGCGACTCGAGCACCATGGGGCCAGCCACGGAGAAGGGGGTTTATAAGCTTTTTTCTGGGGAGAAGAACGACTCTTCCACAAACATCATCGCCGCCGTCCTTAAAGGCGAGCGTGGCGATAAGCACGGCAGAGGCCGAGCAGGGGTTGGTTCCGAGTCATGCGAGGAACCCGGGAACGAAGTGACCGTGCCCCATCCGGGGACGAGGCCCTTCGACGTTTACAACGATACGCGAGCAGGACGTGGCGATGATGATGGCAACGAACGGGGTGGCGGAGTCGGCGGAGTAATTCCCGAGGAAACCTTTATAACCGTGCGAAGCACCTCGAGAAGCATGGGCCTGTTCGCGCGGAAGGGAGGGGACGGCACGCTCTACCATCCGGGCTGCCTCGCCGCGGCGAAGCTGCCGCACGTCGTCAAGGCGACGAAGGAAGTCCTGCGCGACATGGGCGTCCCGTTCCTCATGATTCCCGAGTTCGAGTGCTGCGGCCATCACGCGTGGTACGCGGGCTACGAGCAGGACTTCCAAGCCATCATGGCGAGGAACAAGGCGCTCCTCCGGGAGAGGGGCATCACGCGCATCATCACGAACGACCCGCACTGCTGCCTCACGTTCCGTGAGCGGTACGGTGTGGAGGCGAAGCACGTCCTCGAGGTGTTCGACGAACACCTCGACAAGGTCCGGAAAGGGGATGAGGCCGCGGCGCCAGAACGAGAACGCGACCGTCATGCCGATGAAGAGGTAGATGAATGCTTCGAGCGCCTTGCCGTGCTCCTTGAGGA
>DAHXMN010000243.1 GCA_027371725.1 Candidatus Woesearchaeota archaeon
CTGTCCGTCTCCTCGACGGCGTCGGTATCGGGGATCGCCGGAGATGTCTCGTCGATGCTCTCCCGGTCGTTGGACGTCGCGGGGGACGGTGCGGCTTCGTCCGCGGTCTCGATGTCGTCGTGGCTCGCTGCGCTGAGGAGCAGCCCCGGAGCGAACGACCTCGGTGATTGCTGTATCCCTGTGTCGTTCGCCCGGACGACCTGGCTGGCGCCCATGAGGACGCTGATGAGCAGCAGCCCGAGCACGCCGCCGACCGTCCATATCCTGTCCGCTTTCACGGTTCCACCTCCGAGCGGCTTCCGCCGCTTCGACAGAGCGAGAGGTGACGGACTATAAGAATTCCTTAGTGCGGCTGTCGAAACGTCTCGAGCAACGGTCGAAACGAACCGGGTACTGCCGCATCATTCCTCGCGTCGTTCCCACAGGTCGATGAGGCCGTCGACGAGCCGGTCGAGGAAGCTCTCTCGGTACGTGATGAGCAGCGCCATGATGCGCTCCCGGGGGACGGCGAGACGATACGAATGGAACTTCCCGCTCCGGACCATCGTGACGACGCCTGCGTCGAGCAGCTTCTTGAGGTGCCACGTCACCGTCGACGCCGAGAGCTCCACCGACGCCGCGATCTCCTGTTGCGTGCAGCCCTCGTGGCTGAAGACGAAGAGGAGGATGGCGCGGACGCTCTGCTGGCGCAGGAGCATCAGGAGCTCTTGATCCCCCGACGACGATTCGACCGGGAAGTACCGGAGCGCCTTCCCTTCCTTCTCCGCGCGGAGGAGGCCGTGCCGGACGAGATAGGAGAGATGATACGAGACGGAGCCGAACGGAAGCCCCGTCAGCCGCTGGATCCCTCGGAGATGCTGGCCGGCGTTCCGTCTCGCGCTCTCATATATCCTGCGTCGTGTCGCGAGGCGGAGGACGCCGCTCTCCCGGTCAGGATCGAACGTCACGGCGCATCACTTCTTCAGGATGCCGATGAAGAAACAGATGAGCACGGCGAAATCGAGGAGGCTCGCGATGACGTCGAGATAGGGCTGT
>DAHXMN010000244.1 GCA_027371725.1 Candidatus Woesearchaeota archaeon
TTCCGTCGCCTTTAGCGAAATGGTCGTCATCGGGGCAGACGGGACGCGCTGGGGAGGATTCGAACCCCCGGCCTGCAGCTCGCTCCGCCGGGACCGGTCCTTCGACCGACTCCCGGATAGGAGGCTGCCGCTCTATCCAAGCTGAGCTACCAGCGCTTCGCGCGGCGCCGGATGTCCTCGTACGACGCGGACGTACCGACGCTCTCCGGCTACCGTCGAGACATTCGTTTTCTTTATTAAGATTGCTCTTTAAAAAGGGCGCTTCATTCCTCTTGGGGATGTATGTCGTCAAGCACGAGCCGGAGGATTTCGTCGTCGAGGAGATAGGCGGCACGGGCTTCAAGGAACACGGCCGTTTCCTCATCGTGAAGGTGACGAAACGCCTGCGGAACACCGAGGATGCTGCGCAGATCCTCAGCCGCGGCCTCCGCATCCCGCGCAAGGACGTCGGCTACGCCGGCGCGAAGGATCGCAATGCGGTGACGACGCAGCGCTTCTCGCTCAAGAACGTGACCGCGGAACGGCTCGTCGCCGCAGCTTTCGGCGACCTCGTCGTCGAGCCGCTCGGCTATCTCGACGAGCCGCTCGGCCTCGGCGCGCTCGAAGGGAACCGTTTCACGATCGTGGTGCGCAATCTCGAGGGGGGCGAGGACCTCGCTCTCCCCGTGTCAGTGCCCAACTATTACGACGAGCAGCGGTTCGGCAGCGGGAACGCGGCGATCGGCGAGGCGCTGCTCCGCAAACGGTTCGCGGACGCGCTCGCGTTGATCGTGGCGTCGACGCCTCGCGAAGCCGCGCGCGTCTCGGAATACGAAGACGGGCATCCCGGCGACGCCGTCGGCGCGCTCCTCCGCCTGCCGCGGCAGCTCCTCCGGATGTACCTGCACAGCTACCAGTCGCTCCTCTGGAACCGCGGGCTCGCGGAGTACGTACGCACGGCCGCGAAGGACACGTCCGTCGTTCCTTACTCTCAGGGGGAGTTCCTTTTTCCCGAACGAACTGCGTCGATCCCCGATGCCTCAATCCCGATCCCC
>DAHXMN010000245.1 GCA_027371725.1 Candidatus Woesearchaeota archaeon
CGTGCTGGGCGCCGCCTTCAATTTCGAGACGTGGGCGTACGTCACGGACACGTTCGTCGCGCGCAGCGCGATCGTGAACGAACAGCAGCAGGGCAGGGACATCCACGCCGACCTCGGCATCGACCCGCAGACGCAGGCGGTCTACACCAACGGCCCCGTCTCGATCGGCATCCTCGCCGACCAGCAGCCGATCGCCATCGACCCGGACGCGCCGACGGGCAGCTTCATCAGCCAGCGCTTCGGATTCACCGTCGCGAACGCGTGGGACCAGGGCACGATCGAGGGCGGCAGCGTCGAGGCGGAGGTCCTCGTGCCCGAGCCCTTCCAGCTCAAGGAGGGGAGCTGCCTCCCGACGGGATGGACGGGGCAGCCGAGCGTCGTGAACGGGATGACCCATTACCTCTTCACGCACGACAACAGCCTGCGGATCGACGCGCGGAACGATTACCGGACGGTGACGTGCCAGCTCATCCTCCCCGACAAGCAGTCCGCGGAGCAGGTCCTCGCGTTCGGGGAGAAGACGCCGGTCACGTTCGTCGTGATCGCGCGGTACAAGTACGACATCGAGCAGAAGGTGCCGGTCAGGGTGGAGAAGTGAAGACGATGAAGGCGCTGAGCGGGCCGGAGGACAGGCCACGGGCACGGGGCGCGCTCGCCGCGACGCTCCTGGCCGCGGTCCTGCTCCTCGCGTTCCTTCCGGCGTGCACGCAGCAGGCCGCGACCGATTACCACCTCGGCACGGACGGGCTGACGCTCGCCTTCGCCGCGAACTCGCCGAGCCAGGTCTACGAGGGGAGCAGCCAGCCTTTCGTCGTCCGGCTCTCGAACCGGGGCGCGTACGACCTGAACTACTCGGTGATCAACTTCACCCTCAAGGGGGACGGCTTCTACGTGAACGTCACCCAGGACCCGACGCTCTCCAACGGACAGGACCTCAACAACGCGGCGAACGTCTTCCAGAGCCTCTTCCCCGACGCGCTGCCCAGCCAACTCCCCCCGGACACGAACACGCTGCACG
>DAHXMN010000246.1 GCA_027371725.1 Candidatus Woesearchaeota archaeon
CGGCCGAAAGACCCGAATCTTTTTAAACGAAACCTTATCTTCGACAGGGCATGGCGAAGACGGCGGGGAAGGACGCGCACGCACAGCCCGCGCAGCAGCCGGAGTCCGCGAAACAGGGCGAGCTGGCGAAGCACTACGATTTCAAGGAGGCGGAGCCGCGCTGGCAGCGGCGCTGGCAGGAGGACGGCACGTACCGGTTTGACGATAAGGACCGTGAGCGCGAGGTCTACAGCGTCGACACGCCGCCGCCGACAGTCTCGGGGAAGATGCACCTCGGCCATGCGTTCAGCTACGCGCAGCAGGACTACGTCGTCCGCTACCAACGCATGAGGGGCAAGAACGTCTTCTATCCGTTCGGCTCGGACGACAACGGCCTGCCGACGGAGCGGCTCGTCGAGAAGGAAAGAAAAATACGGTCGAAGGACTTCAGCCGCGACGAGTTCCGGAAGATCTGCCTGCGGCACGTCACGGAGACGAAGCCCGCCTTCATCCAGGACTGGGTGCGGCTCGGCATGAGCTGCGACTTCATGATCAGCTACTCCACGATCGACCCGCACTGCCAGAAGACCGGGCAGAAGAGCTTCCTCGACCTCTACAAGAAAGGGCTGCTCTACCGGGCGGAGACGCCCGTGACCTGGTGCCCGACGTGCCAGACCGCGATCGCGCAGGCGGAGTTCGAGAACGTCGACATGACCAGCCACTTCAACGACATCGTCTTCAAGACCGGTCCGGAGGATCTCGTCATCGCGACGACCCGCCCGGAACTCTTGCCCGCGTGCGTCGCGCTCTTCGCGCACCCCGACGACAAGCGCTACCTGAAGCTGAAGGGAAAGTTCGCCAAGGTCCCTCTGTTCGGCTACGAGGTCCCCATCCTCTTCGACGAGGCCGCAGACCCGGAGAAAGGGACGGGATTGATGATGTGCTGCACCTTCGGCGACAAGGAGGACGTCGAGAAGTGGTACAGGCACAAGCTGCCGCTCCGCATCGCGTTCACCAAGGACGCGAAGCTGAATGAGCT
>DAHXMN010000247.1 GCA_027371725.1 Candidatus Woesearchaeota archaeon
AACCCGAGCTTCGAATATTGGATTCTCCTCCACTTCGAGAGATACGCCGAGAAATGCGAGAACGACCTGATCATCAGGAAGCTCGAACGGCACCTCACGCACTACGAGAAGAACGACCCGGACATCTACCTCAAGACCCGAGAACGGAGAACAACAGCGACGGAGAACGCCCGCAGCGTCGCATCACTTCACACCCGGAACGGCATCGAGCATATTAGCAGACGTAGCAATCCACTAACGCTCGTCTTCAAGGCAGTGGATGGGCTTGAACGATTCCGATAACGCTCTCGATCCCGGATGCGGATTTCAGTCGCTTCACGTCTCTTTTCAAAGCATTCGTCTGCTGCTCTCCCGTCCTGTGCGGTGTGCGAGAGCGTCTGTCTCTTTATCTGATGGTTTGATGCTCCGCATGACCGTGTCCCTGCTGCGCGCCTTCCCTTCTCATTTCCTTCCTTCTTCCAGAAACTTTTTAACTGGCTCTTGAGGCCGCTTGGGCCATGAAGAATGCTTCCGTCCCCGTTTTCGGCGTCGTCCTCGCCCTGGCGCTCGTCCTCGTCCTCGTCCTCGCCGGCTGCGCGCAGAAGCCCGTCGCGGACATCGGCGACACGGTGCAGGTCGACTACATCGGGACGTTCGCCAACGGCACGGTCTTCGACACGAACATCCCGCAGGAGGCGCAGGTCGCCGGCCTCTACCAGTCCGGGCGCCAGTACCGGCCGCTCACCGTCACGATCGGCAAGGGCCAGGTCGTCCCGGGCTTCGAGCAGGCGCTCATCGGCATGCGCGTCGGCGACATCAAGACGGTGACGTTCGGTCCGGAGCAGGGCTACGGCAAGGAGTCGCCCTTCCTCGTGGCCGCCATCCCGCTCACGAAGAACATCAGTCGTTACCAGGCGGTGAGCCGCATCGTCATCATCCCTCGCAGCCTCTTCGACCAGGACCACGCGAACGCGTCCGCCGGGGAGAACATCACCGAGGGCGGCCAGGGCTACACGGTCGTGCTGCTCAACGC
>DAHXMN010000248.1 GCA_027371725.1 Candidatus Woesearchaeota archaeon
TCGCGACGCGCTCATCGTCACCGGGATTGCGAGCAGCATCCTCCTCGGCCTCGCGGTCTCGGCGGTCATCCTCTGGAACGTCGGCATCGGCGAAGTGCTCCGGGCGCTCCGCCACGCGGGCTGGGCGGTCATCTTCGCGTACCTGGCGGTCTCGGTCCTCATCTCGGTCGTCCTGACCTTCAAGTGGCGGGTCGTCCTCGACGCGTACGGCGTGAGGCTGCCGTTCTACACGCTCTTCATCTACCGGCTCATCGGGTTCGCGGTCAGCTACGTCACGCCGACGGCGCACGTGGGCGGCGAGCCGGTGCGGGCGATGCTGCTCAACAAGCAGGGCATCCCGATGAAGGTCGGGTTCAGCAGCGCCATCGTCGACCGGAGCCTCGAGGTGATCTTCAACATCCTGATGTTCTTCCTGGGGGCGCTCATCATCCTCAATCTCGCGGGCTTCCCGCTGGGGGCGAGGATCACCATCTTCGTGCTCAGCCTCATCGCCATCGGCGTCGTCGCGCTCTTCATCTGGGGCGTCCTGAGCAAGAAGCGGTTCATCTCCGCGACGCTGAAGCTGTTCCGCGTCGACAAGCGGAAGAGCTGGCCCGCAATCGACAACTGGGCGCGCGAGATCGAGATTCTCATCGGCTACTTCTATGCGAAGAAGCGGCGCCATTTCCGCATCGCGGTGATGCTCAATGCGATCCTCTGGATCCTGATGATGTTCGAGTACAAGTTCGCACTCCTCATCCTCGGCTACGACACGAGCGTCTTCGGCGCGTTCCTCTTCCTGACGGGCGTGGCGATCGCGTACAGCATCCCCATCCCCGCCGGCTTCGGCGTCCTGGAGATCGGCCAGGTGAGCGCGGGCGCGCTGCTCGGCATCCCCGCCGCGATCGGCATCGCGATGATTGCCGCCGCGGTGTGGTTCCGGCGCCGCAACAGCGAAGCGTGACCGCCCGAACGACTGGCGCTGCTCCATGCAGCGCCAGTCCGATAAAGCCTCAACAGGTGCCCCG
>DAHXMN010000249.1 GCA_027371725.1 Candidatus Woesearchaeota archaeon
ATAGAAAATAGCTTATTATGTATAACTATTGGACATGAAATCTATCTGAAAACATATTCTATAAATTTTAAGCAATAATCACAAATATAAAAAATATAGAAATCTAAATAATTTAAGCAAAAACTATATTTATTATTATCTTTTTTGTTGATATTTTGTTGAAAGAATCAACCGGAGAATGTCATAATAAAAAATACTCAACTATCCGGAACCGGCGAACGCACCCTCAGCGTCGGGCAGCAGCCAGAAGAAGAGCCAGCGCAGCCCGTAGACGACGCCGAAGAGCAGCGCGGCAGCGAGCAGGACGTAGCGGTTCACGTCGAGCGCCTTGTTCCCCCAGAGGATCGCGAAGACGCACAGGTAGTAGACGATCGTCGGGTACGCGAGCGCGTACGTCACGCGCTCGCCGAACACGTGGCTGAAGGAGACATAGCCGACGAAGAGCGCATACGCGAGGATCGGGAGGATCGCGAAGAAGCGGCCGTACGGGAACGATTCGCCGACCGGGACGGTGAAGAGCGGCTGCATCGCAGCCAGGCTGATCCAGAAGAGGCTGATCGCGTTGCCGAGAGCGGTGTTCCAGCCGAGCCGCTCGCCCTTGTGGCAGTCGAGATAGATCTCGACGATGAGCCAGAGCACGAGGACCGGACCGAGCTGCCACCAGAGATGCTGCCCGAGGAACGGCGCGCGGAAGATCTCGGCGAACGCGTGCCAGAGACTGGGGAGAAACGCCATGCGACGCATCCCGCGTCCCGTCGCTTAAAAACATTTCCGTTTTTGTCGAGGAAGAACCGTCCAAGGATTTAGAAAGTTTTATAAACCTCTCCTCTCAGGGAGAGGAAAAGAAATCGGTGGTAGAGTGGTGGACGGTTCCTTCCTGCGACGGTTCGGACGAGTTCTCGCACTACCAGCACTCCTCATTCTCGGCGTGCCGCTCGTCGCCGCGACCCAGGGATACACCGGCATCTCCCCCCTCAACAACGTCGTCGGCCTGATCAGCCAGATG
>DAHXMN010000024.1:0-242 GCA_027371725.1 Candidatus Woesearchaeota archaeon
CGCTATCGGTTTTTCTCTTTTTTTTCCCTTGTTCTCTTCGGCCACTGGACATCCAGTCGCGGCGCTTTTAATCATCGTTTCGTTCCTCTCTACGTGAAATTTTCCGTCGAGAAAATACTGGCCGGCGTTCGCTCTTACCCCTCATGGACTACTGGAGCAACCTATCTGTAAAAGATCGACTCTTTGGGCGAGTATTCCGTGCTTGTCTCTTATACGATCACTTTTCCTGTCCGTCGGACGAT
>DAHXMN010000024.1:252-8649 GCA_027371725.1 Candidatus Woesearchaeota archaeon
CCTCCGAGAATTCCCTGCGGAACTTCAAAAGAGCATCGGCGGCAGGCTGCGAGACTAATTCAACATCCATGAAATTGAGAACTAAAGTCGACGGAGTTTTCCTAAGTTCTTGACGGTCTCCCCTCTTTCTGGTCGGGCGCTCTGCGCGTCCCTGAAGACCGGATACTGCTCTTCCTGAAGGAGAACGTGACTTCTCCTTCTGGCGTCTGCCATATGTGCCATAGCGACGTGCTTCTGCGGAGGCTCTTGGGTGCCCTCCGAGTCTTCCTTCGTCATCCGCCAACGTCACTTTTTTAAACTGTGACCAAATCTCGCCGCGCATGACCAGCATCACGAAGCAGGTGTGGCGGATCATCGATGAGGATCCCTCCATCCGGAAGGACCTTGGCCGCGCCATCATCAACGTGTCCGGCCTCGCCGCCTACCTCCTCGATCGGAAGCTCATCGAGGGCAGCCTCGACTCGGTGATCAGCGCGATCCGGCGCTACCAGGCGAGCGACGAGATCCACGAGGCTGATGCGGGCGTCGCGAAGGCGTTCCTCTCCGCGGTCACAGCGACCAAGACGCGGATCACCGCGCTCCGCCTCAAGAACTCGACGAACCTCTACCGCTACCTCTCCGAGCTGATGCGCGACGACGAGTTCTACAAGAGCGAGATCTTCCGTCTCATCAAGAGCAGGAACGAGACGATCGTCATGATCGACAGCGAGTCGCTCGGCCGCGCGAGGAAGTTCTTCCCAGAGGGGAACATCATCAGCGTCGAGCCGGGACTCGCGGAGCTCTCCCTCACGCTGACGAAGAAGGGCTGGCAGTCGAAAGGCGTCATGGCGCGGCTCGCGAACGAGGTCGCGAACTACAGCGTCAACATCCTCGTCATCGTCAGCGCGGAGCCGAAGATCAGCCTCTTCGTCTCGGAGAATGACCTGATGAAGGCGCACGAGGCCGTGCTGAGCCTCACGCGGCGCTGAGTCCTTTATGAACGGGCTCCTTGAAGGTCGTACCGCACGCATTAATACGCGCTTCTCTTCCTCCCTCTTTCAACTTCCGGAGGTGGGAACGTGCCGACGAAGAGCATGAAAGAGAAGAAGTGCAGCTGCGGTTCGGGCAAGCTCGCCAAGGACTGCTGCGGCTGAAACGCCTCAACCTTTTTCCTTCTTTCTGTCCGGCATCATCGCCGCCGGCCTCAGGCGAGCCGTCTTCGAACAAGACGGCGATGAGCGCCGGGGGATGCCCCCTCCGGGGTGTCTCCGAGTTGCTCGGATTCGGAGAATCCGGCACGCGGAAAGCTCCGCTTTCCTGCGCATACGAGGAGGAACAGGAGCGCGCATGCGCGACTGTGGCGGGGAGAACGCGATTGCAGAAGCTGCGCGGCGAGCATGTCCGAATGATACGAGGACGGGCAGGAGCGTTAGCGACTGCAGCCCGCGGCGATGATGCGGTCTCTCTTCTATATTGGAGAAAATAAAGAGAAACCCAAGAAAGCCCCCCGCGCAAAGCGGAGGGCCTTCCCGGGAAAAAGAGGTGAGAATGAATGCGTAGAGCAGTTCACCCCTCCTCATCCCTGACGCTTGCGCGTCATCACTCCGGAATAGATATGGTTCTATTTAAAGCTTGCGTTTTGTAACCATTCGAAAATGGGGACTATATTTTGTCCACGACGGAAAACCATTATAACCCCTGTGGAATCCGGCGGCCCATGAAGCGGATCGAGGAGCTGCTGCGGAAGGAGCTGCGCACGGAGCGGAGACTCGACCCGAAGAAGGATGTGACGCTGCTCGGCAAGGGCACGGTCGAGCACGCCGTCGCGAAGGAGCTGCTCAAGAGCATATTCAATGACCGCGTCAGGATCGTCTCAGTCGTTTCCACGAAAAAGAGGACCAACGTCTTCTCCCCGACAAACCTGGAACGGGAATTAGTGATTGGATTACGGGGTTTTCTCGAAGACGCCGGTGCGAAGCGGGCCGCGCCGCCCATCATGCACACGATCCCGGAAGCGACTATCCTCGCCTACGCGAAGCGGAAGGGACTGAAGGGAAGCCGGCAACGCGACGACGCGCTCAATCGCGACGTCCGCGCCCTCCTCGAGACGCTCCAGGAGCGCCAGTCGCAGACCAAGGCAGCCCTCCGGAAGAGCTTTGAGGCGATCGGAAAGGAGGGGAAAAGATTTTCTTGACAAGGTCCTCGAGCTGGCGTGTAAACGATCCGCACCCCCGTCTTGACGGTGACCGTCCCGTCCTTCAGGCGCATAACCAGGTCCAAGTAGTCGCGGCCGAGCCGTGGCGCGATCCGCCTGATGAGGTTCTTCGCCCGCTCCTCGAAGTCTTACAGCTCTTGCAACTCGCCGTCCAGGGCGATCTTCACCTCGCGCTTCGAATAAACGGCCCCCTCGGCTTCTTTCGGCGAGATTTCCGCGATGACGCCGTCCTTCTCAAGCCCGACGAGGGCGATGCCCGGGTCCCCGCCCTTCTGCATCCCTCCACCCAGATAGGCGTGATCCTCGTAGAGCTGCTGCGCATTCCCGTCTCCGCTCACGTACCAGACCGAATAGCGGAATTGATCGCCGAGCCAACCCCTGCTCGCTGAGGTGTGCTCCGGTCAGTATCGATCTGCTCGCGCAGCACGAGAAGGCGGCGCGTCCCTGTTCCTCGTCGATGAGCTTCGCGGAGATGCTCGTTTCCTCATAGAGAGGGTAATCGTGCCGATGCTCTCGCAGCGCCTTCTCCATCGCTCTCTGCACGAGGCCTTCAAAAGGCTCTTCCCGTCCTTCGGCCATGGCGTTTACCTCCTCACGCCCATATCATCGATCAGCTCCAGGTGCGGCTCGACCGAGAGCCGGTACTTCTTGACTTTGCGCGTGAGGGGGTGGCCTTCGTTCGCTGCATTTTCCTGCGCGTGCCGCACCCGTTGCTCCCTGGTCGGTTCCCAGACGATACGCCCTTTTTCGTCCATGATCGCATCCGGTGGTGCGGGGTGCCACCATCTGCCGGAGTAGGCGCCCGGGAGTAACGTCACGGTCACGTCGCCCTCGTTTTCCTCCAGGCGCTCCGCCAGGCCCCATTGCTCGCTGCAGCACATGCCGCCAAGGGTATCGTGGCCAATCTCCACGATCGCTCCGCTGCCCCGATGCACCAGATACATGGTCCAGAGGTAGTTACTGTCCGTTCCCAACCTATTTCCTGGCTGACACTCTGTCTCGACGGTGGCTACTGAGTACTCCTGTCCATGAATGGCCTCCTGCTTCAAGAGTTGAGGAGAGAAGTATCCGCCGTAGTCGTCGGCGCTCTCGTTCTTCTCGGATTCGACCCGCAGCCCTTCTCGCACTCTCTGCAGCCGTGCGGTCTTCAGCCCGAGCGTCAGCCCATGCGATTGAAGCGCCGCCACGACGTCCTCGAGGCACTTCCGTTCTCGTTCATCCGAGTCTCCATCCATGATAGTTCACCTTTTTCGTGTATACTCCTCGATGATTCTTCTGTACTCCGCTATGCCCGCGGATATCTTGCTGAGCACCGCGTTCGCGCCCGCGTCGATCGCCCTCTGCCGGAGCCGTCCATCAACGCTCGCGCTCTGGAGGATGATCGGCGTCACCGCGTCGAACCGCCGTATCTCGCGGATCGCATAGATGCCGCTGTCCTCGTGGCCGTCCTCCATCCTGTTGTCGGTGATGATGAGCGCGTATCGTCGTCGACCGGCTTCTTCAACGAGGCCGTCCGCGTCCGCCGCTTCTGTGACGCTGTACTCCCGGAGGATGTTCCTGCGGAAGCTGCGGCGGAACGCCTCATCATCGTCGGCGAGGAGGATGTCGATAGTCCCGTTCCCCTCTTCTTCTTTCCTGCCGCTTCCGGTTGTGACCATTTTTGTTCGCTTCCAATGAGTGGGTACGTTTGTGAGCAGAATGGAATCATGTTTAAGTATATTACTGAATAATATTCGATAAAATAGCAAAAAATATATAAAAAGTAGAATATTATTCAATATTATGAAGGACCTGCGGACGAAGATTGTCAATCTCCTCAAGGATGGGAGCTGTACGCCGCTGATCGCGCAGATTGCGCGGAAGCTCCACGAACCCTCGACGACGATCCACTACAACATCAAGCGGCTCGAGCAGGACGGCGTCATCAAGCGCTACAAGGCGGTCCTCGACCACCGCCTGCTCGGGCAGCTATTCTGCGCCTATATCCTGATCAATCTCGCTCCCAGCCAATACAGCGACCCGGAGCGGGTCGGAAAGGCCTTGCTGCGCAGCGACGAGGTGGAGAGCGTCGACATCTGCACCGGCGAGTGGGAGCTGATCCTGAAAGTCCGGACGCGCGACGTCGATGAGTACTACGCGTTCGTCAAGCGTGTCCTCGCCAAGGAGGGCGTCACGAACATCACGACGCTCACTTCGCTCAAGCAGCTGAAGGCGGACTTCATCGCGACATAGCCTCTGAAAAGGTTCCGGCGCACCCGTCACGCGTCCGGCGAACGAGAAGAAAACCTTATGAATGACGGCGGCTCTCGACCTCCGATGCGCTCGATGATCCGCCGGCTCAAAGGATTGTTCGTCGTTCTCATCGTCCTGCTCGTCATCCTCTCATGGCTGCTCGTGCTGCCGGGGACGCAGCCGTCCGTGACGGCGGCCAACGAGAGCGGCGGCTACACGCTCCTCTTCTGCCGGCAGGAGGACTGCCGCCAGCCATTGCTCGCGGCGATCAACGCCTCGACGGACATCAAGTGCGCGTTCTACGACCTCACGGATCCGGCGACGGTCGCGCTCCTCAAGGAGAAGGATGCGGACGTGCTCGTCTACGCGGCGAATTACGACGGGTACGGGACGCCGGTCAACGCGACGCGGGGCGGCCTGATGCACGACAAGGTCTGCGTCCTCGACAACCGCACGGTCGTCACGGGCAGCACGAACCCGACGGTGAACTGCTACGAGAAGAACGACAACAACCTCCTCATCATCGACGGCGCGGCGCTCGCGCAGGACTACCTCGCGGACTTCCAGGGCATCAAGGAGGGGATACAGCGAGCGACGCCCTATCCGCTCATCGACCACACGGCAGGCAACGCCACCTTCCGCATCGAGACGTATTTCTGCCCCGCTGACAACTGCGAAAGCCGCCTCCTCGATGCGCTCAGCGGGGCGAACAGCACCATCGATTTCATGACCTTCAGCTTCACCAGCGACCCGATCGGCAAGGAACTCGTCAACCTCTCCGCGCACGGCATCGCGGTCCGCGGCGTCTTCGAGCGCAGGGAGGAATCGCATTACTCCGAATACGTGCGCTTGAAGGATGCGGGGCTTGACGTCCGCCTCGACGGGAACAGCGCGACGATGCACCACAAGGCCTTCATCATCGACAATAGTATTGTCGCGTTCGGCAGCTACAACCCGACCGCGTCCGGGAACACGAGGAACGACGAGAACATGCTCATCATCCACGACCCCGGGATCGCGCAGGCCTTCGAGCAGGAGTTCCGGAGGGTCTACGCGGACGCGAGTCCCTGAACCCCTTCCTTTCTAGAAGAAACTGCGGGGTCAACGTGGCCTCGCGACAGGGTCTGTAGCAAATGGCGGCACCGGCCTTACGGCGAGCCGCGACGAGACGCACAGCGATGGAGTTCCGGGGGTTGGCCCCTCGGGGTCGGAACGGGGGAAGCGGCACGGGAAGCGATGCGGCGAGAGGCCGGTGCCCGAGCGAAGCGAGATTTTCTACAGCCCCCTGTGCCGCCATAAGTTTTTTAAAACACCCTCCTCTCCTGAACGCCACAATCGGAAGGTGATACCATGGCAATCATCGGATTCAGCTTCACCAAGATGCATGCCGAGAAGCGCAGCGCGGTCCACGGCCAGATCAACATCAACAACAACGTCTCCGTCACGGACCTCCAGGACGCGAGCCTCTCCATGGCGCAGTCCAAGAAGGGGCTCAAGCTCCTCTTCGCGTTCACCTCGACGTTCGAGCCCGGCCTCGGCTCCATCCAGCTCGACGGCGAAGTCGTCCTCCTCGAAGACACCAAAGTGGCGGAAGAGCTGCTCAGCAACTGGCAGAAGAGCAAATCGCTCCCTCAGGAACTGATGCCCGTCGTGCTCAACGCGATTCTCGAGCGGTGCAACATCCAGGCCCTCATCATGGCCCGTGACATCGGCCTCCCGGCGCCCATCCCGCTGCCCAAGGTGAACATGCAGCAGAACGCGCCGCCCGCGAAGCCCGTCGAGAAACCGGCCGAGCAGAAGGCCGAGAAGTCCAAGAAGGCGAAGAAGTAAAACCCTTTAACGCTCCTTTTCTCTTCTCATTCCTCGAATCCGCGCTCGTCGCTCCTCGCGGAGATCTCGCCGCGCAAGCTCGTGCCGTAGAGCTTCCGCGCTTCCGCGACAGGATAGTTGCTGAGCAGCCAGGCGAGCTTGATGAACGCGGTCTCGGGCGTCATGTCGCATCCCTGGCCGAGGACGCCCGCCTCCTGCAAGGCGCGTCCGGGCGAGTAGACGTCCATGTTGACGCGGCCGTAGATCGCCTGCGTCGCCATGACGACCGGCATCCTCTTCGCGAGCGCCTCGACCGCTTTCAGGATCTTCGGGTGCTCGTCGCAGAACTCGTCGACTCTCGTAATCGGCGCGTGGCCGAGGCCAGTGCCGAGGAGGACGAGGCCGTCGTAGCCGTCGAAGGATTCGACGTCCTTCGCGTACAGGTGCGGATGGAGATAGACCATGCCGACCTTCAGTTTCGGGTTGAACGGCAGCAGGCGCAGCTTCCCCGCCGGCTTCGCCCGGTTCGCGGCGACGACCGTCCCGTCCTGCACGACGACGAACGGCGCCGCGTTCACGGATCGGAACGCGTCCCTGCGCGAGGAGTGCATCTTCCGGGCGTGGAAGCCGTCGATAATCATGGACGAGCCGTCGCCCGACGACTCGTGCATGCAGACGTAGACGCCGGGCGCGCCGCTCTGCACGATGAACCTGCACGCCGCGATTAGGTTCGAGGCGGCGTCGCTGCTCCCCCGGTCGCTGCTTCGTTGGCTGCCGACGAGGACGACCGGGATGGGGACATTCTCGAGCATGAAGCCGAGCGCGGCCGCCGTGTAGTGGAGCGTGTCCGTGCCGTGCGTCACGATGACGCCGGCCGCGCCGTCACCGATGGCCTTGACGACGGCTTCGCCGATGAGATTGTAATGGCTGAACCGCATGTCGTCGGACTGCATGTTCCGGATGAGCGTCGAGGAGATGTCCGCAATCGCTCCCAGTTCCGGGAAGAGGCCGACAATCTCCTCTGCGGTGAACTTCGCCACGACCGCGCCGGTCGCGTAATCGACCTTGGAGGCGATCGTGCCGCCGGTGTGGAGGATCGTGATCCCAGGGAGCTTGTCGTCACGGATTTCCTTCCTCTCTTCGTTCGCTTTCTCTTTTGTCGCGTGCTCTCCCCTCTTCTCGTTCTTTTTCCCATCTTTCTTCTCATTCTCTTCCTTCACGTCCTTCAGTTCCGACGGGGCGACGGCGATGTTGTACCCCGTGTCGAGCTTGAGGACGAGCTTCCCCCGCTCCTCGTTCACGACCGTGCCCGTGAGCTGCTGCCCCTTGAGAGCGAATGAGATGCGGTCGCCGGTCGCGGGCTTCATAGCATGCTTGTTGCAACGAGGCGTTTTAATACTTTTTCCCTCTGTTTCGTCGTCGGGACAAAACCTTTATAAGAATGATATTCTTCTCACCCTCCGATGGGGGTGCTTTGATGGGCGAACCTGCTGCAATCGCGGTTTTCCGGTCGAGGCCGGGCGGCCTGGACTTCTACCTTCTCGACTATTTCATGGACGGCGGGCATGAGCGCGGGGACTTCTCCCATCTGCTCAGCGTCCGAGCCCCGCCCGGGATAATGGACGCATTCTTGACGATACTCCGGAACGACGTCGGAATCACCCCCGACGTGCTCGGGAAGAGCTATCCTGAACAGGAGGAGTTCCTGGACTATCTCCGGACAGAGGGGATCGCCCGTCTGCTCTCCCGGGAGGCGAGAGAGGTCTACGCCGCGCGGCAGGCCGCCGGCAGGAGGACCTATCCTCCGGTCGTGATCGACATCCCGGACAAGTGCCTGCTGCTGCCGCACAAGGACATCAGGACGCCTTTGCTGGCCTACGATCTGCCCGTCGACTAGGCCTTTCCGGCACGTCGCGGAGAATCTCCTCACGGAAACGCCGCGGCGTTTCCCTAGAAGCTTCGCTCCGGGAACCAGGACGCTTCGCGTTCTAGGTTCCTGCGCTCCGGAAACGTTCCGTTTCCGTGGGCTCCGGTCCGAGAACGCGCCTTGGAGACTGTAGGTCTTCGGGCGCACGAATTCTGCGAATCGTTAGGTAAGGCGCCCATGATGGCACCCTGTCGGCGGCACGGAGGAAAGCGGTCGCCGCAGCCGTGCCATCATG
>DAHXMN010000250.1 GCA_027371725.1 Candidatus Woesearchaeota archaeon
TAATGGTGACGTTCCGGTACTGCGGGACGCGCACCACCTGCGCAGTCGTCGAAGACGTCGTATTATGGCTGCCCGAGTAATAGCTGTTCGTCAACGGGGAAATGAGCGTGAGGTTCGTCCCGTTCACGGAGGAGATGCGGGCGAACTCGTACGCGCCGGCGGTGCCGTTCGTGTAGTTCTGCGTCTGCACGACGAGCACCTCGTCCCCCGCGCTGAAGCCGGACGCGCTGCTCACGATGAGGGACGAGCTCCCCGCGGACGCGTTCGCCGTGAGATAGGTATAGTTGTTGACGATCGTGTTCGCCGTGGTCACGGTGAGATTACCGTCAGACCCGTCGCCCACCGTCGGCGCGGGCGAGTAGAGCGAGCAGGACAGCAGGTTCTGGTTGCTGCTCACGTTCACCGTGAAACCGGAGCCGGCGACCATCGAACCGTTCGCCGGCGTCGGGCTGACGAAACCCACCCCGAAAGGGACCGTCGTCACGCTGCTGTTCACCCAATCGGACGAAGAGAAGCCATCATCTGCGCGGCAAGAGAGCACCCAACGCTGCCCCCCCTCCAGACCAGCGCTGACATTCGCCACATTCACCTCCACGCCCGGTGTGACATTCCCTGTCGAACCAGAAGCGTTGAGCGAACCGCCGACCCACCACTGATAATCATAAGCCACATCATAACCATAGACATCCGACGCATTGCAAAAACCCACGAGCGTGTCGTTCGTGAGCGCGGAAGGCGACGGGTCGATGCGCGCGCCGGTGATGTTGGGCTTGAATCCGATGATGAGCGTCCGCGTCTCCGTCGTGTTGCTGAGGCTTCCGCTCGTCGCCGCGGCGGAGTACGTGTACGTCCCCGGCACGAGGCCGCTCTCGTTCACGGTGAACAGCCACGCGGACGCGTCCGTCTTCTGCATCGTGGAGGAACCGTATTGGAACGCGATCTCGCTGCTGCTCATGCTCCGGTTGTAGACGC
>DAHXMN010000251.1 GCA_027371725.1 Candidatus Woesearchaeota archaeon
GGGCGGGAACGCCCGCGTGGCGCCCTTGCGGTGGAGCATGACCTCTTTCCGCTTGCCCTCTACGAGGTGGGTCTCCTTCTTCGCGATATTGTGGCAGATGTCGTAGACCGTGACGATCCGCTCGGAGACCTCCTTGCCGAAGACCTCTTCGAACGACTTGCGGACGAAGTGGCCGAGGATGTGGCGGTTGGCGAAGGCGTAGTTCGCGGCGGCGTTCATGCCGGCAAAGTACTCGTCCGCGAGCCTGCTGCCCAGGGGAGCGTAGATCAGGTTCTTGTCCGGGAGCGTGGCGACGATGCCGGGCTGCTCCTCCTCCATGCGCCGGATGTAATCCGTGCAGACCTGGTGGCCGAAGCCGCGTGAGCCGCAGTGAATCATGACGACGACCTGACCCTTCCCGGTCAGCCGGTACGCGGCCGCGATCTTCTCGTCGTAGACCTGCTCGACGTACTGGACCTCGATGAAATGGTTGCCCGCGCCTACGGTGCCGAGCTGTTTCCGGCCCCTCGCTTGGGCCCGCTTGCTTGTCATCTTGGGATCGGCGCCGGGGATGCAGCCGTTCGACTCGCAATGCACGAGATCGTCCTCGTTCCCGTAGCCGTGCTCCACAGCCCAGGCGGCGCCCTTGACCATCAGATCCTCATACTCTCCGTCCGAGAGCCGGATCTTCGCCTCCGAGCCGACGCCGACCGGGCAGTTCTCGAAAAGGCGTTCGAGCAGCTCCGTGATCCTCGGCCGGACCTCCTCCAGCGTGAGCGGCGTCGCGAGCAGGCGGACCCCGCAATTGATGTCGAAGCCGATCCCGCCGGGCGAGATGCATCCCTCTTTCATGTCGAAGGCGGCGACGCCGCCGATCGAGAAGCCGTAGCCTTGGTGCATGTCCGGCATGACAACGCTGGCGGTCTGGATGCCCGGCAACGTCGCGACGTTGCACGCCTGATGGATGGAATCGTCTCCTTTGAT
>DAHXMN010000252.1 GCA_027371725.1 Candidatus Woesearchaeota archaeon
ATGGCTCGAAGGCAAAGGCTGCGTGAAGCTCGCCACCGAGGAGCAGGAAGCGCTCGTCGTCCTCGAACGCGGCCAGAGAGCGGCGAAGGAAGGGCTGCCGGAACAGCACGCCCTGGAAGCGCTGAAGAAGAAGAAAACGTTGCTCGTCAGCGAGATCGCATCCGTGCTCCCCGCGTACGACAAGCAGGCCGTGGGCGCGGTCGTCGGAACGCTGAAGAAGCTCAACATCCCCTTCGTCACGATCGAGAACAAGCCCGCATTCAAGTGGGTGGACGCGCTCGCCGTCAAGGAGTCGGGCGAGCAGGCGCTCCTCGCGAAAGCGGGGAAGGGCGGCTGGCGGCTCAGCATCGGCTCGCTCACCCCTGAGGAGAAGCGCGCCGCTACAGAGCTCGCGAAACGGCAAGGGTACGCCAGCATCGAGAAGCGGAAGGAGAAGAGCTACACGCTCACCGCGCTCGGCGAAGCCCTCACGAAGGTGAAAGAACTCAAGAAGATGTACGCCGAGCGGCTCACGCCGAAGATGCTCGAGGACGGCTCGTGGAAGTCGCAAGAGTTCCGGCCGTACAATGTCACGATCAACGTGCCCCGCAGGACCGGCGGCCGCAGTCACTTCGTCAACGACGCCATCGGCTACATCAAGCGGATCTGGCTCGACCTCGGCTTCGAGGAGATGGAAGGCAGCCACGTCCAGACCGCGTTCTGGGACCTCGACGCGCTCTTCGTCCCGCAGGACCACCCCGCGCGGGAGATGCAGGACACGTTCTACCTCCAGGACCCCGCGAAAGGGAAACTGCCGGCCGCGCTGCTGAAGCGCGTCAAGGCCGCGCACGAGGACGGCGGCGACACCGGCAGCCTCGGCTGGAGATACGCGTTCAGCGACGAGGAAGCCGCGAAGAACCTCCTGCGGACGCACACCACCGTCCTGTCCGCGCAGACGCTCCTCAAGATCAAGGAAGGGAAGT
>DAHXMN010000253.1 GCA_027371725.1 Candidatus Woesearchaeota archaeon
CGATGGAGAGGAGGAGCCACCACCAGTTGCGCCGGAGGAAGGCGAGGGGGTCGAAGCGCATCCTCGCCTGGTTCATCGCCGAGGTGAAGAGGTGCTGCCGCGCGGTCGTGTCGACGGAGTTCGCGGCCTGTTCCGCGTAGCTCGCCGCCTGCTCGTAGTTCTCGATGGCGAGTTCGCGCTCGCTCAGGTTGAGGAGCTGCTCCGCCTCGCTGAAGTCGATGCCCTGGAGCTCGGGCTGCGCGATCCGCGCACGTGTCGCCTCGTTCGAGGCGAGCGTCTCGTTGATGCTGGCGACGAGGAGCTCAGTGGCGTTGTACTGCGCGAGCAGCCCTGCGTCGTCCTTCGCCTCGAACTGCTGCCGCATGCCGGCGAGGAGGTCCTGGAACCTCGCCGTCGTGCGTCCCTCGGCGGCGAGCGCGTCCATCTGGCCGCGGAGCGTGATGAGCGCGTGCGCGGAGAGGTTCAGCGCCTCGAGCTGGTCGGCGAGGAGGAAGAACGTCGCGTAGTCGCCTTGGGCGTACGAGGCGTTGAGCGCGGCGAGCGTCGTCACGGAGCGGTTCGAGGAGAGGTTGAGCGCGGCGAGCCCTTCCCCGAGCGAGACGGCCGAGGCCATCACCCCTGCCGCATCTGCCCGGAGGCCGGGGAGGAGGAGCGCGTCCGCCGCCTGCGCGTCGGCGGCCGCCCCTTCGAAGTCCTCTATCCGGTACTCGCTCCCTGCCTTGGTGCGGAGGAGGGATGCGTTCGCCGTGTCGATGCCGAGGCGCGTCGCTTCGTTCAGGAGCGCGTCCGACCGGTCGAGGAGCGCTTTGGCCTTCGTCATCGTCGTCACGAGCGCCTCGGTCGTGGCGTATTTCGCGGCGACCTCGTCGTAGGCCTTGCGCTCGTCCGCGGCGCGGAGCTCCTGGAGGGAGTCGTTGAGGCGCATCGTCGGGTATCCCT
>DAHXMN010000254.1 GCA_027371725.1 Candidatus Woesearchaeota archaeon
GCCGATTTTTGAGACTCGACGAAGCCGAGGATCAGGAACGGCGCGAAGCGGCGTGACTGAGGCCATAACCGTGAGCGCCCGACGATTGCCCCGCAGCGGAGCGAGGACAACTAGGCCGCGGCGATGAGAGCCCAACGAAAACGTTTAAAAAGGGCCTCCGATTCACGGCGGAAACACGGACATAAACACCTTCAACGGGCTGTTAGCCTGAGTTCAGCCTTTTAGGAAAAGGCTGGCGAAAAGAGAAGCCCGCCCCCGTCCCGGACGAGGACGACCAAACACCTTCAACGGGCTGTTAGCTTAGTTCGGTAGAGCAGCCGGCTCTTATCCGCGGCTCCGCCTTGGGACTCTCAAGGCGAGCTTGAGAGTAACCGGCAGGTCAAGGGTTCAAATCCCTTACAGCCCAGTTCGAGCCGTAGCGAGAGCTGGGCTGAAGGCTTCGAGCAGCAGCGAGATCGCCTTACAGCCCATTCTTCTTTATTCTTCATCGTTCTGGAGCCCTGTCGACATCATCGCCGTAGGCTGCTCGCTCTTCGCTTCTTCCGTCGAATGCGCGACGATGATCACCTTGCCGCTGCCCGTCCGGCCGAGGAGCGTGTCGACGAGGCCTTTCGTCCTGATCGCGTACGTGTCGATCGACTCGCTCGTCGCGACCGAGAGGATGTACGAGCCGCCGTTCAGGTACGCGTCGTAGTAGTACGTGCCGCTCGCGCTCACCGGGGCGGGCGCCTCGCCCCACGCGCCCGGGGGGAAGGCCTCATGGGCCGAGTACGGCGTCAGCACCCCCGCGTCCAGGGCGATGCCGTCCCGCTGGAGCTTCTCCTGGATGGCCGCGAACCCCTCGACCGTGTAGGCCGGCGAGTTCCGCGCGTTCATCGAGTGGCCGTGGAGGAACAGGACGGGGTACTTCGCGGAGAGGCACGCGCCGCCGTC
>DAHXMN010000255.1 GCA_027371725.1 Candidatus Woesearchaeota archaeon
ATCTACTGGACGATGAAGTACCCGAACATGAAGGACCGGGAGCTCCTCGAGAAGTGGGGATTGAAGCCGCATGCGCTCGACGTCACGATCTTCACGCCGACGGGTTACTTCAACCGGTACAAGGACGAGGGCATCCCCACGGACCGGGCGTTCAGCGTCAACCCCGCAGAATTGCAGGGCACGGACTGGACGACGACGTTCGCGATCGACCCGAACGACCCGGTCGGCGTCCTTATCGAGAAGGCGATCCACAGCCTCAAGGAGGCGAAGGGCGAGCGGTACTCGCTCCAGGACATCGTCGACGTTATCGACCGGGACGCGGACGCGTCGAAAGAGGCGAAGAACGCGGCGAAGAACCACTTCCTCGCC
The DNA here is from genome assembly GCA_027371725.1 of Candidatus Woesearchaeota archaeon. Taxonomy (GTDB): domain Archaea; phylum Nanobdellota; class Nanobdellia; order Woesearchaeales; family UBA525; genus UBA153. The sequence goes on from DAHXMN010000255.1 coordinate 370, forward strand.
GCCAAGAGCTGGGGCATCTTCTCCGAGCAGGGCACCTCGCTCGCCGAATTGGCGCAGCCGGGCCAGGTGACCGTGCTCGACGTGAGCTGCTATGCCACCGAAGAGAATTCGTGGAACATCAAGTCGTTGGTGATCGGGCTGATCTCGCAGAAGCTGTTCAATCACCGCATGCTCGCCCGCAAGGACGAGGAGTTCAAGGACGTGGAGCGGCAGACGAGCTACTTCAGCGAGCAGAACGTGGAGAAGCAGGCGTTCCCCATGGTGTGGCTCGTCATCGACGAGGCGCACGAGTTCCTGCCGAAGGAGGGGAGCACGCTCGCCACCGGGCCGTTGATCACTATCTTGCGCGAGGGCCGGCAGCCGGGCATCTCGCTCATCCTCGCGAGCCAGCAGCCCGGGAAGATCCACACGGACGTCATGACGCAGTCGGATACCGTGATCGCGCACCGGATCACCGCGAAGCTGGATACGGACGCGCTCGGCGCGCTCATGCAGAGCTACCTCCGCGGCACGCTCGACAAGGAACTGGACGGACTGCCCCGGACGACGGGCGC
>DAHXMN010000256.1 GCA_027371725.1 Candidatus Woesearchaeota archaeon
GGCACGATGTAATTGAGCAGGCGCTGGTAATGCGTGATGACGAGCTGGGCGTTGTCGGGCCGTTTGAGCTTGTTCACGCCGGTGGAGACGACCTTGAGGGCGTCGATGTCGAGGCCGGAATCGGTTTCGTCGAGGACGGCCAGGCGCGGCTCGAGCACCGCCATTTGGAAAATCTCGTTGCGCTTCTTCTCGCCGCCGGAGAAGCCTTCGTTGAGGAACCGCTCCGCGAACCGCGCGTCCATCTTGAGCAGGGCCATCTTCTCCTTCAGCAGTTTGGTGAAGTCGTAGAATCGCATCGGCTGCTCGCCGCAGGCAACACTTATTCTTCCACCTTGCGGGTCCGCGTGGCGATGAACAGGAGCAGGAGCAGCACGAGCGGGGTCAGGAACGCGACGGGCAGCACGTTCGCCGGGTTCAGGTTCACCTTCGGCAGCACGACGAAACGCGTCACGGGGCTCGCGCGCGGCAGGTCGTGCGCCTCGCTCTGCGCGATGATGGTCAGCGAGTAGTTCCCCGCCTTCACGAAGTGGATCTTCCAGTCGAGCGGGAACGTCTGGTTCGCGCCGATCGCCCCGATGTATTGCCCTTTCTCCGCGCTCCAGTCCTCCAGGTCGACGGGGAGCTTCGCTCCGAGGTCGACGAGGGACAGGTAAGTCGTGATGCCGCTCAGCGTGGCGTCGCCGGTGTTCGTGATGGCGCCCCTGACCGTCACGTAATCCCCCGCCGTGCCGTTCAGGGTGCGCGAGGAGAGAATCTGCAGGGAGAGCGGCGGCGCGGTGTCTGTGGATGAGACCAGGCCGGACGTGGACTGGGCATATTTGCGGGACCGGAAATCGTCATTGCTCACCACGAGGCGCAGGGGCGGGCGATGTTGATTCTCTTGGGCCCTCGA
>DAHXMN010000257.1 GCA_027371725.1 Candidatus Woesearchaeota archaeon
GGGCCGCAACGTTTTCTTCACACATTCCTTATCGTCGATGACCCCTCGACGAAAAGAGAAACCTTTATATATAAATCTTTGTAGGGCTGCACGTCATGGTGAGAGGGCGGCGCGGCGTGGAGTTCAAGTCGAGCACGCCTATCGTCATCCTCCTCATCGGCGTCATCATCGTCCTCTATCTCCTCTTCCTGCCGCCGGCGCAGCGCGAAGCCCTCCTGTCGGGCACGAACACCGGCAGCGGCGGCGTCTACGGCACGGGCGGCGGCATCGTCACGACGAGCGGCAGCACGACGCTCATGGACAAGTACGTCGGGACGCTCCTCGCCAGCGGCGGCGCGACGACGGAGCACGACATCCCCAGCACGACGGTCTTCACCGCGGTGAACACGCAGGAGATGAAGTTCATCGACAGCCTCAGCGTGAGCCGCTCCGCGTTCTCGCAGCAGGAAGGCACGCTCAGCTTCAAGGCGGACCCGTCGAGCTCGAAGAACTACCAGCTCACCTTCAACGTGGACGCGGCGAAGGGGCCGCTCTCCATCTCGCTCAACGGCCACCCGATCTTCGAGCGCGCCATCACGAGCAGGTCGCCGGAGCCGATCCCGCTGCCGCAGGAGTACGTCCAAGCGGAGAACACGCTCACCTTCAGCGCGGGCAGCGCAGGGTGGCAGTTCTGGACGGCGAACGGCTACGAGCTGCGGAACATCCTCGTCAGCGCGGACGTGGCCCAGTACCAGGGATCCAGCTCCGAGCAGCATTTCACCATCACCCCCGACGAATACCAGCGGCTCGACAAGGCCACGCTCCAGTACGTCGCGCAGTGCGACCCGAAGAGCGCGGGACGGCTGACCGTCACGGTGAACGGCAAGATCGTCTACAGCGGGTA
>DAHXMN010000258.1 GCA_027371725.1 Candidatus Woesearchaeota archaeon
GATGTAGTGGTGCTGGTCGATAAAGACAGGGTCAAAAGCGGACGCTATGCCATCCAGAAGTTTGGCTGTGACACCCTCCTCCTCGACGATGGCGCGCTTCGTGTTGAGGTTGTACGTGTTCTTCGACCAGTTCTCGACGCTGCTATACCTCACCGTCGCTCCTTTCCCTACGAAGATCTCGACGCCGCCGGCGTGGAGGCTGCTCGCCTCGTACCGGGGGGCGGAGCACCCCTCGATGTAGTGGAGCTTCGCTCCCGCTTCGACGACGATGAGGGTGTGCTCGAACTGCCCCATCGCTCTCGTGTTCATGCGGAAATAGGCCTGGAGTGGGATCTCGACGCTGACGCCCTTCGGCACGTAGATGAAGGTGCCGCCGCTCCAGACCGCGTAGTGGAGGCTGATGAACGTGTGGTCGTTCGGCGAGATGCATTTCGAGAAATGCTCGCGGACGATCCAGGGGTATTTCTTGACGGCGACGTCGAGGTCCTCGAAGATGACGCCCTGCTGCGCGATCTCCTCCTTGAGGCGGTGATAGACGACCTCGCTGTCGAACTGGGCGCCGACGCCGCCGAGCGAGGTCCGTTCCGCTTCCGGGATGCCGAGCTTCTCGAACGTGTCCTTGATCCCTTCCGGCACGTCCTCCCATGCGTGGCTCTGCCTCGCATCGGGAGCGACGTAGTACGAGATCGCGTCGAGATCGAGCGCGGAAAGGTCGGGCTGGCGCGGCCAGGCCGGGAGGGATTTCTGGCGGTACGCCTTGAGCGCGTCGAGGCGGATGGCGAGCATCCACTCAGGCTCCTGCTTCTCTTGGGAGATGCGCCTGACCGTGTCTTCGGTGAGGCCGGGCGCCGCGTGGATACGCGGGGCGACA
>DAHXMN010000259.1 GCA_027371725.1 Candidatus Woesearchaeota archaeon
GTTTGAACCCGTTCCGTTCCGTAAGCGTCGTCAGGGCGTTGTTCGTCCGCGAGCCGTACTGCGCCGCGCGCTTCGGCCGGAACGCGGCCGTTTCAGGAAGACCTAGCGCGAGAGCGGCCTCCCTGAGAATGAGCTTCTTGATCGGCCGCCGGACCGGGACGTCGCCGACCGCCCGGCCGGTGAAAGTGGCGGCGATATTGATCTTCCGTTCGGGAGGGATCCTTAAGGATAGCTCGATCAACGCCTCATCAAGGAACGGCGTGGCGAACGTGACGCCGAGGGCGTGCGCGACGGCGCAGTCGCGCCGCAGGTCGTTCGCCAGCACGCGCTTGAGGCCGGCGGCGCATTCGTCGCGGAGCGCGCCGTAGCCGCCCTCCTTCCACGCGCGCTCGTGGCGGTCGTAGCCCGCGAACAATTCTTCGGCGCCGAGGCCGCCGAAGAAGATCGCCGCGCCGCGCTTCGTTCCCTCCTCGACGGCGGCCACCTCGACGCTGGCGACGCCGACGTTGACGACATTCGTCAGTTCAGGCCCCAATATCTTGACTGTTCTACGGAATATCCGTTCCACGTCGTCGAGATTTAATGCTAATACTATCGATTCTAATCCTAATTCCTTCGCGATTCTCTTCGCTTCGACGACATCCTCGGGCTCTTTCGCGTTGCCGTCGCGGAAGCCGACGGTGATGCAGAGCGGCTCGACGCCCAGCTTCTTGAGGAGGAACGCGATCAGCACGCTGTCCACGCCGCGCCCCAGGCTGAAAGCGATGGCGGCTTCTTCCGCCGCGTCGCGTAACACCGCTTTCGCACCGGTTGACTCAGCCAGGGCCACCCGCCGCGGGTCGAGGTCGATCCCCAGCA
>DAHXMN010000025.1 GCA_027371725.1 Candidatus Woesearchaeota archaeon
CGTCGAAGAAGAGCGTTCGATGCCTTTTCTCAGAGGAGGATGAGGCACGCGCCGACGACCATGATCGCGGCCGCGCCGAACCTGCGCATGACGCTCTGCTCGTGGTAGACCTGGCCGCCGAGGAGCACGAGGCCGAGGGCGCTCATCTGCGTGATGGCGACGACGAGCGTCACGTCCCCGTGCTGGAGCGCGAAGTAGTACGTGAGCAGCTGGAAGAAGAGCCCCGCCGCGCCGATGCCGACCCACCGCCAGTCCTGGACGAGGTTCTGGCTGAGCCCCTGCCAGCGGAAACGGACGAGGTGGAGCAGCAGGAGGTTGACGTTGATGAAGAGCCACACCCAGAAGAGGTAGGCGAGCGGCGCGATGCCGCCGCCGATGAGGTACTTGTCCATCGCCTGGCTCGCGCTGAGGACGAGGCCGGCCGCGATCGGCAGCCACGCGTACCGGTCGCGCCAGAGATGGTGGAACGGGCCGAACGGGCCGCTGTACTCCTTCGTGCCTTCGATGAAGTACGCGCCGACGACGATGAGGACGATCCCCGTTATCTGGAGCGCATCCGGCACCTCGCCCAGCGTCACGGCCGCGATGAAGAGGAGGAAGAGGGGGCTGACGTTCTGGAGCGGCGCGGAGACGCCCACTTCGAGGTGGCGCAGCCCGCGCGTCCGGAGCAGCATCCCCGCCGTGGAAAGGACGCTGACGATGTAGAGGAACGGGACCGCGCCCCGGGGCAGGCCGAGCGGGATGAAGAAGCCGAGGATGAGGAGCATCGGCACGATGAAGAGTGCGCGGGCGACGAGCATCTCGAGGCTGTGCTCCCGGAACAATGCTTTCTTGCTCGCGAGGTCGCGCACCACGATGCCGGCGGCGGAGAGGAGCGCGAAGACGTACCACGGGACCATGCGCTCACCCGAAATACTCCCCGAGGCCGCGCTGCCCCGTGTCCTGCTCCCCGATGCGTTTGAGCGCGGTCTCGATCCGCTCCTCGCTGAACTGGTGGCGGCCGACGAGGATCGCCCGGAGCTTCGCCTCGTCGGGGCTGCGCCACGCGAGCGCATACCCGTCCGTCGTCGGGATGTCCATGAACGTATCGAGGAGCGTGCGCCAGCCGAGACCGGGATACTGCCCGTCCCACTTCACCGCGGCGAACAGCGCCTCGTAGTCCGTGCCGTGCTCTTCGAGGAGCTTCAGCGCCTTCTTCGGCCCGATCCCCTTGACGCCCTCGCGGTCGTAGTCCGTGCCGACGAGGATGGCGAGGACGATGAGCTGCTCGCGCGTCAGGCCGAGCGTCTTGAGGCTGTCGTCCAGCGAGAGGAGTTCCGGGCTGACCCTCTCGTACGCGAGCGCGCCCGCCTTCTTCCTGCGGCCGGACAGGTTCAGGTTCTTGACGACGCGCGGCGCGCCGAAGAGGAAGCTGTCCGCGTCCTGCGAGACGACGGCGTACGCGTCCCCCTTCCGGCAGAGGTACGCGGCCTGCGCCTCGCCCTCCGAGGGAGCCTGCACGACCGGCAGGCCCAGCGCCTCGACGAGCTCCTTGGCCTCGGCGACCATCTCCCGCGTCAGCGTGGTGGCGCGTCCGGCGTACTTCTTCATCCCCTCGACGTCCTCCTCCGCCTCCGCCTCCTTGAGCTTGAGGAGCGCCTCGCTCTTGACCCGCCGCCGGCGCTCGCGCTCCTTCCGCTTCAGCTCGGGCGGTTCGCCGTCGAAGACGAAGGCCAATCGCAAGCCGTCCGCCATCAGCGCCGTCGCCCGGGAGAAGAGGCCGAGCAAGTGGCTGGTGACGTTGCCCTCGCTGTCCCGCAACGGGGTGCCGTCCGGCATCCGGATCGTGGTGAGGAACTGGTAGAGCATGTTGAACGCGTCCACGGCGAGCACCTTGCCCTTCAGCTCGGCGAGCGAGACCTCCTTCCCTTCCAATAGCTCGGTGATCGGGACGCCCATCCGCCCTCCTACGAGCATCGTCTTTAAATGGTTTTCAGTTCCTCGCATCACCGCAGGCGTCATCGCCGCCGGCCCCGGGACGAGCGTTGCGAAGAACTAAAGCGCGAAGAACTAAAGCGGAGAGTTGAGGGGGTTGGTTCCGAGTCATGCGAGGAACCCGGGAGCGGAGCGACCATGCCCCCTTCGGGGCTTCAACGTTGCAGCGATGAACGAAGCGATACGCGAGCAGCCCGCGGCGTTGACGCCGAGAGAAGAAGATAGTCGTCGATTCAGATCCGCTTGACGACGACGCCTTTCAGCTCAGAGGAGAGCATCAGCTCCGCCTTCCTCGTCAGGTCGCCGTTCGTCAGGTAGACGACGGGGAGATGCTTGTTCATGCCTTGCAGCTTCGCCGAGGCGAGATCGCCGTCGTTGCTCCGCTTCTTCGACCGCGCCTTGCAGAAATACTCTGCCTGGCCGACCGGCGTCGGGAGCAGGATGACGAAGTCGAGCTCGTTCTTCCGCTTGACGAGACGCTGCTCCTTCACCGCGATGCCGTTCTTGTCGAAGAACCGCTTCACCTCGTCGTAGAACTCGTCCTCGATCCCCGCCGTCGCCGGGATCGTCGTCTGCGACTCCGGCTGCGCTTCCTTCCTCTGCCGCGGCTTCCGCGGCTTCGCCGCCGGCTCCCCCTCGCGCGTCGGCTGTTCCGGTTTCGGGGCCGCGTCCGCTCTCGAGGATGAGGATGGAGTCACGGGCTTTTCAGGAGCCGGTTCCTTCTCCTGCCGGATCGTTCTCGGCGCCGGACTCTCCACGGGCTGCCCGACGGGCTTCTCCGCCGACGGAACGGATTGGCTGACGTCGAGCTTCGCCTTGATCAGGCGTTCCGCCTCCTCGTCGGTGACGAGGTAGTACTTCCAGAAGATCAGCTTCTCGCTGCCCGCATTCACCTCGAGCTGCGCCGCGTAATCGGGGATGTTCCGCAGCGAGACGCGCGTCAACGCATCATGCTCATCGTCGCGCAGCACCTTCCGTTCCTTGAGGAGGCGCCATGTCCGCTGGTCCTTCTCGTTGAGATGGTCGGCCGCTTTCTCCAACGTGGCGGGCTGCTGCGGGTCGTAGTAGAACGGCGAGCCGCCGATCTTCACCTTGCTGATCCTGACGAGGCCTTTCGAGGCGAGCTCGCTCAGCATCGCGCCCAGCAGGACGGTATCCCCCTGTTTCAGGTCGCGTTTCAATTCGTTCGGGATGACCGGTCCTTTCGTCCTGACGAGACGGAGCACCACGTCCCGGTCGATCGGCTGCATGGACATCCTTTCTTCGGAGTCGGAGCCGTATTTAAGGGTTGTTGTCCGTCTCCCATCGCTTCTCCTGTCCGGCATCCTCTTCTCAGGATCCCGTCCCTTGTTTCTCGGGTGTATGCGGCTCGCGGATGCTTTCTTCGAGGGGTATATAAATGAACTCTCACCTCGTGTGATTGCGCAAAGCATAAAAGCGGAAGTCGACCGCATCACGCCAAACGACGTGACAGGGATGGCTCCTTACAGTTCAGCGACGGCGGAAGGACACCGCGGGCAGGCGGGTGAGGAAGATGGCTATTCTTCATCCCCCGCTTTGCCGTTTCGCGTCCTTCTCGGACGGCCGGTGTTGCCCGCGCTCAAGATGGGCGACAGGATCGGCGACGGCTCCCTTCTCGGACTCCTGAAGAACGAAGGGAAAGGCGGCGTCTACATCAAGGCGAGAGGGCCGGCGGAGTACCCGCTCTCGTTCATCGAGCGCCTCACCAAGGACCAGGCGGCCATCCTCGACCTCTTCGTCAAGAACGCGTCCATCCCCCTCGATGCGCTCCTCAACAACATCCCGCCCGCGAAGCGTGAGTTCCTCGAGTCGCTCGCAGGCATCGGCGTCCTGCGCAAGACCACCGACCCGACGGGCGCGCCCGCATACGTGCGCGGCGACTTCTACAGCAGCACCGTCGTCACGGGCGTCGAAGAGACCGGATTCGTCGGCGCGGTCAAGACCTGCTTCTCCGGGCTCGTCACCGGCTTGGAACAGATGCTGCGCTAGGGCCGCTTCCACGCGACCTCGTAGTACGTGACTTCCCCTTCCTCGTCGACGATGCCGAGCAGCAGCCGCTTCTTCGTGCTGTGCGCCACGCGGTTCTTGGCGGAGAACTCGTGCCACGTCAATGCTTGCGTCTCGTGGATCGGATACAAGACCCATTTCGCGTGGTCCTCGCCCGGCTTGACGCCGCGGTCGTACACGCGGAAGTCGGCGCCGAACTTCAAGGCAGTCTTGACGAGGTAGCCGCGGTCGCGCATGTCCTTGAAGACGAGGTACTTCGTCCAGAACCCCTTCTGGCCGCGTTTCGCCTTCCGGATCAGCGTCTCGGTCGAATAGGCGCGGCCGTTCCCCGCCTTCACGGCGAGCTTCCCTTTCTCGACGAGGTAGACCGCCTCGAGGAGCGATAATTGGACCCTGCCTGCGGCGTCCATCTCGCCGAAGCGCGAGCTGTTGTACAATTCCCTGGCGGCGTCGCTCTTCTCCGTGAGGACCTGCTCCTCGTTGAGGACCGCGACGACCGCGTCCGTTTTCGCCATGCTCCGTGCGAGTGCTCTCGCGTTTATATCAGTTTCCAAACAACGCTCTGCATCACCGTCGCCTCGGCACGATCGGCGACGGCGGGCATACTCACTTCGTGGTCGTTTCATTCCCGGGTTCTGGAACGAGTCCGGAACCGTTCGTAGCGTTCGGTTCAGTCGCTCTCGCTCCTGACCGGCTCGCAGGCTCGTCGTTCCCGAACGCATGGGCGGGCGGAGCGAGACCATCATCGCGAGCCGCCGACAAAGCCCCGCACCGGAGGGAGGGCAACTATGTCGTGGCGGTGATGCCTGTCGTGTGCTAATATGATTTCTATATAGAAAAATATACTTCTTCCGACGAACGCTTTCCCGTCGCCGTCGCGGAGCATCTATTCTCCCTCCGGTCCGGTGTTCTACGAAATCGACCCTGCATGAATCGGGTCGATTTCTGGTCTTGCTCCAAGGCGGCGGCGAGGTCTTCTTCCTGCGCTCGGACGAGACGTTTAAAAAGCCCGTTTGTTTCCCGCAAGCCATGACCTTCACCATCACCGTGCTGGGGACGAGCTCCATGGTGCCGACCAAGGAACGGAACGTCCAGGCGTTCCTCATCGAGTACAACGGCGAGCTGATCCTGCTCGACTGCGGCGAAGGCACGCAGCGGCAGATGAACATCGCCGGGTACTCGCGCGCGAAAGTCCGGAAAGTGCTCTTGACGCACTGGCACGGCGACCACGTCGGCGGCCTCATCGGCCTCATCCAGACGATCTTCAACAGCGAATACCAGCACACGCTCCACATCTACGGCCCCAAAGGGAGCGAGACGCGCCTCGAACACCTGCGGAAGACCGTGGACTTCGAGAACCCCGTGGACATCGAGGTGCACGAGCTCACCCCCGGCCGCGAGGAGGAGCAGGTCGTCGTCGAGAACGACGAGTACAGGATCCTGTGCATGCCGATGCGGCACGGCACCCCCACCATCGCGTACGCGTTCATCGAGAAGGAGAAGCGGCGCATCGACGTCGCGAAAGCCGAGAAGCTCGGCCTCAAGACCGGGCCGGTGATGGGCCGCTTGCAGAGAGGAGAGACGGTCACGTTCAAGGGGAAGACGATCAAAGCTGAGGAGGTGACGTACGTCCGGCCGGCGAAGAAGGTCGTCTTCATCCCGGACACGACGCTCACGAACGAGATCCCGATGCTCGCGGAAGGGGCAGACCTGATGATCTGCGAGTCCACGTACGGGAACGAGCACGAGTCCAAGGCGCACGAGTACAAGCACCTCACCGCGGCGCAGGCGGCGCTGCTCGCGCAGCAGGCCGGCGTGAAGAAGCTCGTCCTGACGCACTTCAGCCAACGGTACACCACCGTCGACCACCTCCTCGAGGAAGCCAGGATCCATTTCCCCCCGACAGAGGTCGCGCACGACTTCCTCAAGATCAACGTGTGAACGACATGAAAATCGCTGACCTGAAAGAACAGGACCTCGTGGAGATCGTCAGGCTCTATGAAACTCATTGCGGCGACGGACGGGCGTTCGAGGACCGTATGTTCTACCCTCCGGACTTCTTGCTGGCGGACATCAAGAAGAGCATCGTCAGCATCGCCGGTTGCGCGGAATGCCGCGTCGGCTCCCGGTGGGAGGGCCACTCGAAGATCTATTTCGAGACGGAAGAGATCGACGGAGAAGAGCGCATCGTTGTGCGTTTCAGCCCGAACTTCGACCCTTCTCAACGGACGGGCAGTCGCTATAAGACCGCACTGAAGGCCGGCGAAGCGTTCGAGCAGGCGGTCGAAACCTATCTTGCGACGCGGTGACTATCCTTTCGCCGCGAGCTTCACGTCCTCGGCCGTGACCGTACGCCGTCGGGCGTGGAGGCTGTACTGCACCGCCTTCCGGCAGAGCGCGTCCGCGTGCTCCTCGAGCGCGTCCCGCATCTCCTCCTGCGCCGACGCGCTGACGCGATGGGCTCCGGCGCGCTTCAGCAATTTCTCCATCCCGAGCAACGACAGGATCGGTCCCTTCGCCATGGTCTCGCCTCGCAATAATGTGCTGGTTCCGGAGTGAAATCATTTTCTTATATTTTTAACGGTTATTTTTTGTTTTTTAGTGATAATAAATAATGATTATCTTTATTTCTTTAGCTATGAAGGGAATTTTCTCCTCCTCTCGCGACTGGCCACGCCCACCGAACGTTTAAAAACAAGCCCGTCTCAGGCAAGGAGATGAGCGCCAAATCACGGGGCACGAACGCGGAACGCGACCTCATCCACAGGTTCTGGGCGGCAGGGTGGGCGGCGATGCGCGCAGCCGGCAGCGGCAGCAGCCAGTACCCGAGCCCGGACGTCGTCGCCTCCAACAACGTCAGGAAGCTCGCGCTCGAATGCAAGCTCACGACCGCGACGAGGAAGCACTTCCCGAAGGAGGAGATCGACGAGCTCCGCTACTTCGCAGAACGTTTCGGGGCGGAGCCCTGGGTCGCGATCAAGTTCTTCCGCAAGGAATGGATGTTCTTCAGCCTCGAAGACCTGCAGGCGACGCCAGCAGGCTACTCCGTCGGGCTCGCAGAGGAGCACCGCTCATTGTCGTTCGAGCAGCTCATCGCCTGAACGCCGCGCCGGCCGTCAAGCCCGCGCTCTCCCCTCCAAACACGATCACATCACACGGTCACATCCAATCATGAATTCTGCGCAAACACCTCCCCGATGCGCGCAAACCTGCCGGAAGGTTTAAATCGGAAAACCGGGGAGGAGAGCGATTGCAGAGGGTGCGATTGCAGTGACGCCGATAGAGGAGCAGATAGAACGAGCATTAGAACGGGTCTTCTCGGAGAACGACACGAGCTCCTACGGTTTGACGGCGGACTTCCCCGGCGTCGTGGATGCCTTCGGGAAAGCGCTCGCCACCCCGGACGAGGGCTACGCGTTCAAGGCCGCGGCCGCCTTCCTCTCCTGGAACGGCTTCGGCGTCCGTGATCTCGAGCGAGCGGAGGAATTCCTCGTCGCGGCACGCAAGCTCCGTCAGAAAGGGATGTTCCCCCAGGATTACATCTCCTCGCTGACCGGCGCGCTCCTCATCCGCGAGGGGTTCTACCAGTATCTCCCCCCTCCGGAGAAAGCCCGTGCCGTCGCCGACACGCAACACCTGCTGAACGAGGAGATGTACCTTCCCGCGATCAACGACACCCTGTCCCGGTTCTCCGATCCCGCCTTCATCTCGGCGACGCTCGTAGGCCTCGACGTCGTCCCGTTCTCAATCGCGAAACGCTACATGGACGTTTTCGACTGCGTCCGCTCGGAGGACGAACTCGTCCAGAACGTCCGCGGCGCGACGAGCATCGCCTGGTGCGCCGAAGCGTCGCGGCGGAAGGATGTCGGCCGCCCGCTCAACCGCCGGATCGTGCAGGAACTGTTCCCTTCCTTCGTGTACGGGACGACGGACATGGCTGCGGCGATGGTGGCGCGCGACCTCGTCCTCCACGACAATTCGCCCGGAAGCGGCCGCGCATGGGACCGCCGCCTGGAGCAGTCGCTCACCGAGCGCTACGACGCCCCGTTCCACGAGGCGCTCTTCCAGAAGGTCCCCTACTGGCTTTCCGCGGCGCTCCAGCCGAACTGAGCCGCGCCTTCTCGGGCAGGAAGACGAACGCGTCCTTCTCGTCGAACCAGCCGCACCGGAAACAGGAGAGCGGCAGCCCCGTGCGCTGGGCGAGCATCACCGCGTACGCATACGTCTGCGTCGCCGCGTACTTCTCCTTCCGCGCGCCCGGCTTGTAGTCCCACACCCAGGCCCGGCCGTCCTCGACGCGGAGCACGTCGATATGCCCGGAGAGCGGGCCGGCTTCTTCGAAGTTGCGCATCAGCGCGTGCTCCTCCTCGTCGAGCCAGAGCGGCACCTCGGTCGCGACGGATTTCGCGTCGTTCTCCAGCATGAACGTCTGCACTTCCGTGTGCGCGCTCCGGCCGCGGCCGTTCTCGAGGCCGAGCCGCGCCAGGGTGCAGACCTCGTGGCCGGCCGCCTCCCTGATGTCGGCGTCGAGCGTGAAGCGGAGCGCGCTGCTCCGCGGCCCGACCAGGAACTTCTCGTCGGGGCAGCGCTCCAGCATGTCGCGCAGGTA
>DAHXMN010000260.1 GCA_027371725.1 Candidatus Woesearchaeota archaeon
CGCTCGCTCGTCCGGGGCTTCGATCTCGAGGTAGGTCGGCACTCCTTTCAGGGTGTCGAGGCAGTAGTGGACCTTGCCGAGACGGTACTCGGTCCGATGTTTCTTTCCCCGCCGGACGACGCGGAGGCCGAGCCCCTCGACGATCAGTTTCGCGTCCGCGAACGAGGAGACGGTCACCTCATGCTCGTGCGCCTGCTTCGCGACCTCGCCGTGGACGCGCCGCTTGAAGGTCATCGTGACGCGTTCGCCGTCCGCGTCCGCTTCCCGCCGGAGCCGGAGGAGGCTCTTCCGCTTCCGGAGCCGCTCCCCTGCGTCGAAGTGGTACGCCTCGAGCGTCCCGTCGAACGACTTCTCCGCGCCCATCGTCTCGAGCCGGCGGGCGATCGCCGTCGCGTCCACGTCGAGGACTTTCGATTCGATCTCCATGCAGTCCGTCCCGTCGCTTCGGCTATAAAAACGTTTGTCCTTCCTTCCCCTTTCTTTCCGATACCCATCCCTTTTTTCCAATACCTATTAATATCCCCTCGGCCGGGAGCGTTGCATGGCGTTCCTGGACGAGCGGGAGATCGACGACTGGTTCGAGGAGGAGAAGCAGGCGCTCGCCGACAAATTCTACGACCGGCTGCGGCGCGGCGACGAGAAGGCGAAAGCCGACTTCGACAGGGCGTTCGAACGGCTGCTCAAGCGGCTCGACGACGAGTATGCGGCGCTCGCCGTCTCGGGCGTCGTGGGCTCGCTGACAAACACGATTCTCGTGCTTGGCCTGGCAGGTCTGTTTGGGCTCCTTCCCTGGGCAGCCATGCTGCCGATTGTGCCTCAGGCTATAGCGGAAGCGATCATTGCCGCAAT
>DAHXMN010000261.1 GCA_027371725.1 Candidatus Woesearchaeota archaeon
ATAGGTACACGATGTACGCGAGCGTCGCCCGCAAAGAAGGATACGAGCAGGTCGCGGCCGTCTTCTTGGAGACTGCGGAGCAGGAGCGCGAGCACGCCTCGATCCTCTACAAGCTGCTGGTGCAGCTGAACGGCGACGAGGAGCCCGCGCTCAGCGTCGAGACGGAGGTCCCGGTAGCGCGCGGCACCACGCTCGAGAACCTGAAGGCGGCGATGGAGGGCGAGGTGTACGAGTGGGGCACGATGTACCCGGCGTTCGCGGAGACCGCGCTGAAGGAGGGGCAGCGGGAAGCGGCGGCGAAGTTCAAGGGGCTGATCGTCGCGGAGACCCATCACGCCGAGAAGTACAAGACCCTGCTCGCATTGGTCGAGGCTGGCTTCTTCCAGCGCGAGGAGGAGGTGGAATGGGTCTGCCGGCAGTGCGGCCACGTCCACCGCGGCAAGCAGCCGCCGCTCAAGTGCCCGCTCTGCGGCCACGAGCAGTCCTTCTTCCAGAAGCGGCTGGAAGACTATTAATGGGACCGAGAGAAGGAAAAAAACGTTTTTCTCACTTCTTCGTCTTCAGCGGGACGCGGACGTGGCTCTCGTCCTCCGAGCGGCTGATGCCGCGCGCGAGGATGCCGCCGAGGATGACGAAGCAGATCGCGATGACGGCGAGCACCCACGCCTGGTCCTTCGCGAAGATGACGATGACGGCGACGATGGCGAGGAGTATCCCGCCGAGCGACGCGCCGAGGCTGACGAACGGATTGCCTTGTTTCTCTGCCATGCTGACCACCCTTTGCCGATGCCGGCAGCGACCCGTTGGCGGCGCTGTTTAAAAATCTTCTGCGGCCGAGGGTCGCGA
>DAHXMN010000262.1 GCA_027371725.1 Candidatus Woesearchaeota archaeon
TCCGTGTCGTCGTGGTGGGAGCGATTCCTCGCATGGATAAACAGCATAACGGGGTGGAACCTATGAACAAGAACGTCATCTTCATCGTCTTTTTCGCCGCAGCCCTCCTGCTCCTTGCAGGATGTAGTGGCAGTCTCAGCATCGCCAAGACGTACAGCGAAGGCAACGGCTATTTGTATGCGGACTACAACCTCAGCAGCGACGCGCACTTCGCGTGCGAACAGGAACGTCTTACCTTCGCCCTTCAGGGCGTCACGTGCGACGCGTGCGTCGATCAAAACGTGAACGGAGCCCTCCACCAGTGGTATAGCTACTGTCACGACACTATTGTCGTCAGCACGCAGACCCTTCAGGACTACTACACGCAGAAGTACGGCTCTGCCGCCGCTTCCGCCTTTCCCTCCGCGATCTCGGCGGCGCATATTACGCGCTTCGCCGTCAACGACACCAGCACCGGCGGCAAGCTCACCGTTACCGCGGGGATTCTGGCCGATGCGCAAGGCGCGTACTACGTTGAAGCGGGGCTCTATCAGAATGGTCAGCCCCTTCAGATGTTCACCAGCAACACGAACAACTGCGACCCGACGAACCACCACTACGCCGGTAAAGACGTCACCCTCGCAGCCGGAAGCACCGCCGACTTCAACCTCATCATCGACGCACCCACGACGCCTGGGAACTATCAGCTCACCTTCGGCGTCTACTCCGGGTGCAGCAGCGAACCCGGCTTCAAGACGTATGATGAGAAAACCGCGCCCGTCACCGTTCAGGACACGACGCAGGG
>DAHXMN010000263.1 GCA_027371725.1 Candidatus Woesearchaeota archaeon
TCCCCGACCTCCTCCGGCGGCGCTCCCCCGACAGGGAAGCACTCCCCCGAACGGCGGCCATCGCGACGCCGACGGGGAAATGGACGCACAAAGAGCTCGACGGCGAGGACGCACCGGTTTCGAAGCCGGAACAGCGAGCGTCCTTCCTCTATGAGGAGCAGGACGGCATCCTAATCACGAGATTCGAGGATCTCGACGAGAAACAACGGGCGCTCGTCCACGAGAAGCTCCTCTCGCTCCTGCCGGCAGACCGTCGGGCGGCGGACCACCTCGCAGCCCTGACGGGAGGCCTCCTCATCACCGTCGCCGCAAACGCCGAGACGCCCATCCGGATCAGGCACCGTTTTCCCGAAGGGACGGATGCGAACAGGAGCACGATTATCCTCCTCGCGCCCGGCACAGAAGCGTCCATCCTCGAATCGTTCGATGGCTCTCCAAGACGGGTGAGCCACACGCTCGAGGCGTTCGTCGCCGAGGGAGCGACGCTCCGCTACTGCCAGCTCCAGGCAATGAATGGCATCCTCGTCAGCCGCAAGGCAGCGACGCTCGGACGCGACGCGGCCGCGGAGTGGCTCGAGGCGAATGCGACGGCGGCGACGTACAGCCGCACGGTCTCTTTCCTCGAAGGAGAAGGTTCATCGACGACGACGCTCGGCCTCTTCCTCGGACAGCCGCTTGTCGAACAAGGCGTCGCGGGTCTCCTCGGCCGCCAGGGCCTCGGCCTTGCGCCGGAGGTAGTCCTCATAGGTCCCGGGCCACGAGGATA
>DAHXMN010000264.1 GCA_027371725.1 Candidatus Woesearchaeota archaeon
CGGGCTTCGAGTAGACGGTGTTGCCCCGCCGGATGGTGAAGTCGAGGGTGCAGTTCAGCGGCACCTCCTTCTTCGGCCACGCGCCCTGGTACTGGTACGAGGTCACGAGGACCGGCGCAGAGGAGAAGTCATTGACGACGTAGGATGGCCCGACGATGAAGTCGTTGGTGCACGTGACGCGCGAGACCTGGAGGACGCGCGCCCCGCCGGTGATCGTCATGGTGAGGGGGAGGACGACGCGGAAGGGGATGAGGGAGGCGATGCGCTTGTCCACGGCGGGAGCGGCCCCCGCGAGCCCGATCTTCGTGATGTAGTTCGGCGTCGCCTCGTTCTCCGCCTCGCAGACCTCGAGAGGCATCTGCATGTTCACCGCGTTCCCGGCCTGGTCGGTGATCGCTATCGGCACCGTCGCGGTGGTGTGGACGCTGACGAAGCCGCTGATGGGGAGCGAGCACGTGAAGGTCTTGTTCCCGACAGGCGTGCAGTCCGCCGAGACGGTGTCCTGGTCGGTCACGGCGGAGACGTTGGCGCTGATGACGAGGGCCTGCGCCACGCTGTCCGTCGCGGTC
The DNA here is from genome assembly GCA_027371725.1 of Candidatus Woesearchaeota archaeon. GTDB lineage: Archaea > Nanobdellota > Nanobdellia > Woesearchaeales > UBA525 > UBA153. The sequence continues at coordinate 570 of DAHXMN010000264.1, forward strand.
GCGTTCACGGTGAGCGTCTGGTCAGCGGTGGGGCAGGCGAGGTCCGCCGTCGGCGTGCCGACGAGCTTGGGCGGGTCGTTGTCGACGATGAAGGATTGCGTGAGGTTGCCCGCGAACGCGTTCCCGAGGTCGTCCATCGAGCTCGGCAGGACGGTGAGGGTCTGCGTGCTGCCGGAAAGCGCGTCGGGGAGGAG
>DAHXMN010000265.1 GCA_027371725.1 Candidatus Woesearchaeota archaeon
CGGGTCACCGGCATGGACGTTGCGTGCTACGGGCTCGAGACGGAGGACGTCTTCCGGCAGCTCAGCACCGGCGAGAAGGGCCTCGACGAGGACGAGGCGAAGCGACGGCTCCGCGCGGAAGGCGCGAACAGGATCGCGCTGCAGAAGCGGCGCAGCCCGTGGACGATCTTCTTCAGCCAGTTCAGCAGCTTCATCGTCATCCTGCTCCTCATCGCGGGCTCGGTGAGCCTGCTCCTCGGCCTCGACCCCGCGGTAGGGAAGCTCGAGTACCAGCTCGACGCGTACGTCATATTCTTCATCATCATCATCAACGCGGTGATGGGGTTCTTCCAGGAGATGAAGGCGGAGAACGCCGTGGCCGCGCTGGAGTCGTTCCTCACCACGACCGCGCTCGTCCTCCGCGGGGGGAAGGAGCGCGAAATCGACGCGCAGGACCTCGTGCCGGGCGACATCATCGTCCTCCGGGAGGGGATGAAGGTGCCGGCGGACGCGCGTCTCTTCGAGGCGAACCGCCTGCAGGTGGATGAGTCGGTCTTCACCGGCGAGAGCGTCCCCGCAGAGAAGCACGCGCACGCCATCGAGGGGCGCGTCCCCCTCCCGGACCAGCGGTGCATGGCGTTCTTGAACACGTTCGTGACGCGCGGCGAGGGGAAGGCGATCATCACCGCGACGGGCATGAAGACACAGATCGGCGCGATCGCGAACGAGATCAGCGCCCGCGCCCCGCTCAAAAGCACGTTCGACCACGA
>DAHXMN010000266.1 GCA_027371725.1 Candidatus Woesearchaeota archaeon
CGGAGAAGATAACGAGTATTGGGAGCGTCCCAGTCATGCACGATGTTTTGCGGTATTCCTGGCGGGAGTGCGCGTTCCGCTCCTTCACGGGGTGTGCGGGGGGGACGAGGGGCTGGTTCGTTACCTCCTCTTCCAGTTCGTCCACTACCGCCGCCGAAGAGCCCGCCGAGCCCGTTGCCGCTGGTGACGAGCTGGAAGAGCATGTAGATGATGGCGAGGACGACCGCGAGGGTGAGGTAGCTGAGGATGATGCCGAGGAAGACGCGTGCCACGCCTTGCGTGGAGGCGAAGTTAATCGCGGCGAAGAAGGCCATCAGGGCTTCCTCCGGAGCTTCTCCGTGATCTTGTCGACGGGGATGAAGAGGATGAGCGGCAGCCCGATCGCCTGGTGGTAGATGTCGAGGATGCCGAGGAGCAGGAAGAGGAGGACGACGGCGAACAACCGCGAGATGAAGCTCTTGTTCATCGGCCCGACGGCGACGTAGATGCCGAGGACGACGATGCCGATGGGGATGAGGCCGCTGAAGACGGCGGTGATGATGCCGCCGTTCGCCGTCAGCCAGTTCTCCGGCATCATGAACGCGCTGATCGCCGCGAAGACGGCCGCGATGACGCCTGCCGTCTTCCGGTCGAACATGGTGCCGCTCTTCGTCTTGAGCTTGCCGAAGACCCAGAACGCGACCGCCATGAAGAGGACGAAGAGGCAGAAGCGGAGGAAGCCGA
>DAHXMN010000267.1 GCA_027371725.1 Candidatus Woesearchaeota archaeon
ACACCGCAGAGCCGTTGGCGCTCTGCTATCTGGCGGCAGCGCTGCGACAGGAAGGTCACGAGACCAAGATACTCCAGCAAGGAGGCGATGACTATGAGCTGGCGGAGAAGGCGTTGGCCTTCCGACCGGATCTCCTCGGGCTCTCCCTCATCACCTGCACCACGCCCAACGCCCTACACCTTGCAAAGCAAGTCAAGGAGCGGGCAGGTATACCGATCGTTGTCGGCGGAGTCCATCCGTCGATGGACCCGGCGATCGGCCACGATCCCGCAATCGATATCGTGGCCATCGGCGAGGGCGAAAGGACGCTCGCGGAGATCGTCCGCGCATATGAAGCGAAGCGCTCCCCGGTCGGCATCGCAGGAACGGCGGTCTCCGTCCGAGGACAGCTCGTCTTCGGGCCGCCGAGAGAACGCATCAAGGACCTCGACGAGATCCCGTTCCCCGCACGCGATGGACTGCCGGATGACTACGTGTATCGCTCGCCGATCCCCATCCCGCTCTCGGAGCAGCGCGGCAGATACGCAACGGTGAGCGGCTCCCGGGGCTGCAGATACGCGTGCACCTTCTGCACGACGCCGAAGCTGTGGGGACCGGGACGCGTGGCGGAGCGAAGCCTCGAGAACCTCCTCGACGAAGTGGAACTGCTCGTCCGTTCGGGAAAAGACCTCATCGAGTTCCGGGACGAGGACTTCACCCGCAACCGCGACCGTCTCC
>DAHXMN010000268.1 GCA_027371725.1 Candidatus Woesearchaeota archaeon
CCTCGCGACGCGCTTGACGCCCAGCAGAGTCACAGTGGTTCCTCTGCACGGCTTACGTCGTTGCGTCAATCCACTACGCGCGTCGCGGACGATTTGCCCGGACCGTCAGGGAGGACGATTTCGCCGCGGCGACAACGATGCCGAGGCCGACGACAGCCCGTTGAGATCATTCGCTCCGCGCGCCACCGTCCCGCTCGCATCCCGCGGTTCTTCCGTAGGCGCTGTCCGGTCACCGCGTCCCCGGTCTCCTCGGAGCCTCGGAAACGTCCCCGGACGGTTGACGGCTCGCCCGGCAACCTCGGAGCGTCAGCGACGGCGGGGCATCCCCCCGCGACGCGCCCACATCTTTCTCCGAAGGATGCTCGCCCGTAAGGACGGTGGCGAACAGGATGTCAACGCAGCCGCCAACGACGCAAAGTATATAAAACCGGGAACGGGAGAGGGGATATGCGTTCCATCCTCGAGCTGCCGCTCGTATACCGGAAGCTCAGCCCCGCCGCGCGGCAGCGGTTCGACCGTATCTTCTCGTTCTCGCTCGACGAAGGCAGGCTGCGCGTCCCGGAGGGGATGGTGCCGTGGGCGGAGAAGCAGTTCGGCTCGGCGGCGAAGCTCGAGCGGCAGCAGATCCTCAAGGTGACGGACAACGTCGTGTTCGAGGGCGCGCTCTTCAACAAGCTGCGCGCCGGCCGTCCGAT
>DAHXMN010000269.1 GCA_027371725.1 Candidatus Woesearchaeota archaeon
AGCCTTCGAAGGCACGATCGAGTACGACGATGACCGCAAGGTTGTCCGGGCGGACGTCCGGTATCTCGGGCGGACGGAGGCGAGGCCGTGAGTTCTTACGCCGCCTTCTTCGTGGCCAGGTACGACGGGACCGTACTGGCGCGGCAGGAGACAAGCCCTTCGGGGGAGAACAGCCGCCTGTATCTCCCCGGCTGCAGGTTCAAGTGCTCTATCGGACTGCGGCCGACGATCGAGTGGCTCCTAGAAGAGCAGATGGGCGTACAAACTGAAGGGGGCGGCGAGCGACAGGGCGAGCGGCAGGAGGAGCAGAGCGTGAGAGGCATCGTCCTGCTGCTGGGCGAGGAAAACCCGTTCGGCTCCGAGCCGGACGTCCTGTACCTCATAGAAGCGGGCGCGTCCATCCGGGATGCCTTGAAAATGCGTGAGATGGTCTCCGTGGTATGGGTTGAGCCGTCGGCGCTCGTGGAACCGCACAGGATGCTGGTCGGCCTGTATGACGAGGCGATCAATGCGACAGGGAACGACCGCTGCTTCCGCCACGAGCTCGCAGACCCTCTCGAGAAGCTCGCTCGGGGGGTGCCGTTCCTCGAACGGATCCCTTATCGGCCACGCCTGTCGCTCTCGCCGGCACGGGTGGATCTTCCGGTCGAGCCGATGAAGAAGGCATAGGGCCGCGGTTCAACGCAGGACGTGG
>DAHXMN010000026.1 GCA_027371725.1 Candidatus Woesearchaeota archaeon
GCCCGCTCGTCCTCGTCGACCCGGTGCAGCCGGGACGGAACGCCGCGGCCGCGCTCTCGCAGGAGAAGCTCGACCTCCTCACGCAGCTGGAAAACGGTACCGGCGTCCCTGCGGACTATGTGGTCCTCACCTCGTCCGGCGAGCGGATACTGAACGGCACGACTGACGCAACCGGTCTCGCCTCTCTCCTCGTGCCGAAGTACTGGCTCCGCCAGGGCGCCACGGCGCTGACGCCCGCCATCCCGTCGTACTTCCACGCGAACGCCACAATCAACGGGACGGGGTACGCGAACACGACAGTCGTGACCGTCGATCACCAGCTCACGTTCGCGCTCGGCGACCCGGTCATCCTCAATCTCACTGAGGGCTACAGCGACCAGGACTACGACGCCGTGGGAACTGAAGATGGTGTTGTCAACGGCGAACGAGTTGCCCCCGTTGTCGATGCTGAGGAGGCCGCCCTGCGAGTTGTTCTGGAGGATGCTGTCAGAGAGGAGAGTGCCGTTCGACTTGCCCAGGTAGATGCCGCCGTAGCCGTTGCCGATCACCTTGACGCCCTGGAGCGTGATGTTCGACGACTGGAGCAGGAAGAGCCCTTGCTGGCCGTTGCTGATGATGGTGCCGCTGATTGCGCAGCCGCTCGTCCCCGCCTCGAGGCGGATGCCGACCTCGTCATTGCCGCTGACAGCATTGTCCTGCGTCATGCGGCAGGAGGCGATATGCGAGAAGAGAACGCCGCGCGTGTTGTTCTCGACAGTGTTGTTGATGAGCGTCACGTTGGAGCCGAGGAGGGCCCAAAAGCCTTGCTGGAAGCCGCTGATCCTGCAATTCTTCACCGTGATGTTCGCATGGTTCGTGGTATAGACGCCGATGCCCGTGCCGCCTGCGCCCACGAGCGCGTGACCCTGGCAGTCGAGCGTGACGTTGTCAGCAGCGATCGTGATGAGCGCGCTTCCCGGAGCGGACGGCATGTTCATGCAGGTGACGTCGTTGTCGAGCGTGGTATCGTTCATGATGGTGCGCTGGCACGGGAATTGGATGACGACCGGACCATATTGATCGGGCGTGTCGTTGACGAAAGCCAGGACGGTGACGTTGTTGCCGATACTGTCCGTGGCGACCGCCCTGAGCGGCAGGGGGGTGAGCGTACCGTTGGCATCGAGCGTGTAGCTCGTCACGAGGGCCTGCCCGGTCTCGCCCCGTTCGTCAGTAGTGAGATTGTACGTGAGAGCGGCCGCATTCCGGTCATAGACCGCGACGCTCGCGTTCTGGACGGGGGCGCCGATGCCGTCGAGCACCTCGAAGTATGCGAGGAAGCGCTGCGTCACCGCGTCGGTGTCCGCGCAGAAGCCATTCGTCGTGATGTCGCTCATGAGCGAAGCGACAGGCGTCACGAGTATCTCGAGATCGGGGGGGGTATTGCCGCATATCGTGTTCCTGACGATCGATGCGCCGGGCGTTTGGGCGGTGACATTGTCGAGGAGGACGCCGCCGCCGTTGCCGGTGATGGTGCTGTCCGCGAGCAGGACCGAGCCGCCGGCGAGATTGAGGGCGTGGGCGCCGTTGCCCTCGATGGTGGCGTTCCCGACCGTCACCGTGCTTGCGCCTGTCGAGGAGATGCCTTCCTGCGTGTTGCCGGAGATCGAGGTCCCGTCGAGGAGCAGAGCGCCGTTGACGAGCGTGACGCCCGCGCCGGCGTTCCCGCCGATCGCCCCGTCGTTGACGGTGACGTTCGCGTCATCGGCATAGAGCCCTTGGACGCCGTTCTGGTCGAGGAGCGCATTGTCGAGCGTGATGTCCGTGACGCTGTTGAGGAAGATGCCCTGTTGGCCGTTCCTTTCGAGGGCGCTGCCGTTGACGGTGTTGCCGTCCGAGCCGGCGATCAGCGCCAGGCCGATGCGATCGTTGTCGCTGGCGTTGAGGCCCATGAAGGCGTTCCGGGTGCTGTTGAGAAGGAAGAGACCGTTCACGTTATCGTGGACGGTCAGGCTGTCGAACGTGCTGCCGGCAGCCATGGCATAGGCGCCGTAGAGGAAGCCGCTGACGTCGCAGCCGGTGACGGTCACGCCTGAGTGGACGATCGGATCCGCCGGGACGGTGTTCCCGACGAGGATGCCCCTGCCGGTCCTGTCGGTGTTGGTGATGTTGAAGCCGCCGCAGTCGAGCGTGACGTTGTCAGCAGCGATTCGCACGGCTTATCCCGCGCCGAGGCCGCCGCTGCAGGCGACCGAATCGTTCAGGACGTAGCTGCCCGAGACGTTGATGCTGTCGCCGCAGGAGAGGGTGATCGGCTGCGCGATGGCGGAGACGCTCCAAGGCATCAACAGCATGAGCGCTGCGAAAATCATGGCCAAGAAGAGTCGCTTGTTCATTTTCTTTCTCTTTTCGGGGTGCGGGATCACCTATATCCGGGTGCAGTCTGTTGCGCCCGGCGTTGGTGCACGGTGAGGCGCTTATAGACTTCGGGCGGCATCGGTCTGCGGCCGTCCGAAGAGGCGACCTTGTTGCGGAACCCCTGCGCCGCGAGCGGACTCGAGGAGAGGAGACTGGTGATCGGATTGCTGCCGTCCGGACCGGTGATCGGCTGGCTCGAGACGTAGATATCGGCCTGGGGGCTGCCAGCGATGCCGACATACGCTTGCGTCGGCGCGCCTCCCGGCACCTTGTCGACGCTGATGAGCGGCGGGACGTTTGAATCCAGCGTGCCGGTGGCCGTCGCGACGACGGCGTAGAACTCGCCTGGCGGCGGGGTCGGGATGTCGACGAGGGATTGGTAGCCGCCGATGCCCGTGCCTTGGTAGTTGAACTTGCTGGCGTCATACTGGCTGCTCGATGGCGTGGCGCTGATGACGAAGCCGGCGATGCCGAGCCCCGCGGCGAGAAGGGTTTTCCTGATAGGTCCTTGTTCCCGGATAGTGGATGTTGGGTTCATTGGTTTCACCAGCAGACTAGTATTTTATATCTTGAATCTTATACCTTGAATTGGTCGTAAATACAAAATCATTTATAAATATTCTTATTTTTCCTACTATAAAGTAGTATATTTTTAACTTCCGTCGGTCGAGGACGGCCGCAAGCATTAAATAAGCGCCGCGAGTCAATGAGGATATGGCGAAAAAGACCGTCTCCCGTGGACGCGGCACCGGCTCCCCCGACGACGTGCTGAGGAAGACGTTGAATAATATAAAGCCTTCTGGTGATATGCAGAAGGCCGCCGCGACCGTCGTCGAGGGGTTGCGGCAGCCGGCTAGGAAAGCGGGCCTCGACGTCGAATTCATGATCGGCGGCAGCGTCGCGAAAGGGACTGATCTCGAGGGGGACGCGGACGTGGACGTCTTCGCGCGGTTCTCGCCGAAGAAGCACGCAGGGGACGACCTCTCGGAGCTGCTCGCGCGGATCCTGCCGAAGGACGCGGAGCGCGTGCACGGCAGCAGGGACTACTTCCAGTTCCGCCGGAAGCTCGCGACGGAGAAAGGGACGGGAGAAGGAGCGAAGGGAAAAAGGACCTCTGCCGTCGACGTGCTGTTCGAGGTCGTTCCCGTGCTGCGGATAACGGACCCTACGCAGGCGAAGAACGTCACGGACATGAGCCCGCTCCACGTCGGCTACGTCCTCGCGGCGATCGCGAAGCGGCCGGGGCTGGCGGACGAGATCCGGCTGGCGAAGCGGTTCTGCAAGGCAGCCAAGTGCTACGGCGCGGAATCCTACATCAACGGCTTCTCCGGCCACGTCATCGACCTCCTCATCCTCAAGCACGGCTCGTTCCAGGAGCTGCTCGCGGCGGCCGCGAAGTGGAAGGGCCAGGTCGTCATCGACCTCAGCGGTCGGAAGGACGCGCTCCTCGCTATCGACAAGTCGAAGCGGCAGGGCCCGCTCGTCCTCGTCGACCCGGTGCAGCCGGGACGGAACGCCGCGGCCGCGCTCTCGCAGGAGAAGCTCGACCTCTTCCGGGAAGCGGCGAAGGCATGGCTGAAGCGACCCGAGCAGGCGTTCTTCGACGTCGTCGTCAGCAGCGAACAGACAGTCACGGGATGGTTTGAGTGGGAGCGGAAGAAGAACCGGTTTGGCGCGAAGCCGCGGCTCTTCCTCATCAGGACCGATGCAGCGGACGGCAAGGACGACATCGTCGCGACGAAGCTGAAGATGGCGCACGAATACCTCCTCCGGCAGGCGGCGCTGCAGGGCTTCGAGCCGCTCGGCCAGGGGTGGGAGTACGACCGGAAGAAGCGGAGCGGGCTGCACTGGCTCGTCTTCGCCGACGAGACGCTGCCCGCCACCCGCGAGTTCGACGGACCGCCGCTCCGCGCGACGAAGGACGTGACAGCCTTCCGGAAGAAGCACCGCGACGCACGCGAGAAAGACGGCCGGCTCGTCGCGACGGTGCAACGGAAGTTCCGCACGCCGGAAGAGTTCCTGAAAGCGGCGCTGAAGGATCCCTACGTCAAGGGACGGATGAAGAAGGCGCGGCTGCGCTGATCAGCGGGCAAGCAGCTGTTTCGATTGCGCCCTTACGCAGGCTCCGAGGGCCTCAGAGATATTCCTCTCGAGAGAAACGATCTCCTGAGAGGAGAGCGCTCCTTGAACAGGAGAAGGAGCCGCGTCGGCGCGGACGATCTTCAGATCGTCGAGGGTGAAGATGCGGTTCTCCGCGACGGGGAGGTCAAGACCGGGCAGGGAGACAAGTCCGCGGTCAAGCCGCCGGAAGACGGATGGGTCGCTGTAGATCCCCACTTTCCCGATGCTGAGGAGATTGTGCGCATAGTCGTGGACGAGGTGTTCCGCGACCTGGGAAAGATCGCCCGGACCGTTCCAGCCGGTCGGAGGGGCGAAGGGTTTCCACCGCTGGCAATTGAAATATGCGACGCGGTAAAGACGGGTGTCCTGATCCTTGATGATATCGTATGCGGGAGGACGGAACGACATGATACCACTCCACAATAGTATTTTTAAAGAATGGGGTGGTGAAAGAAGTATTTAAGTCTTTCTCAGGGAAGGGCCGCGTTGAACGTGGACGTTGCCGGCCAAAGGACGGCCCGTGACGGGAAATGAAGCCGAGAAGGAGAGGGTGCCACTCGCGAGGCTCCGAGCGAGCTTCGAACAGCCGTGCGATCGCCCCCCCCAGGAGCTCCGCTGCAGCGAAGAACGGAGCGAGACGTTCACCGCGGCCTCAGGGAAGGGAAAGAGACGAGCGAAGAAGAACGTGAAGGAAGAAGCATGCGAAGCCGACGTAAGCTTTATAAACAACTCGCGGTTTGCGGAGCCGAAGACGCGCTGGTAGTACAGTGGTTAGTATACGGCCTTGCCACACCCTCGGAGCCAGGCTCCTCGGAGCTTTGCGCCAGGGCGCAAAGAGGCTGTGACCCGGGTTCAAATCCCGGCCGGCGCATGCAGGCAAGCGGTGGGCTGAACGCAGCGTTCCGCCCAGCATCATGAGCCCGTAGCTTAGCCTGGTGGAGTGCTCGACTGATAATCGAGAGGTCCCGTGTTCAAATCACGGCGGGCTCATTCATTCTCCTTCCGCAGGATTTTTAAATGACCCTCGAATCGTAGAGAAGAAAAAGTTTCATGCCCCTGTGGTGTAGTCCGGCCAATCATTCGGCCCTTTCGAGGCCGAGACCCGGGTTCGAATCCCGGCGGGGGCAGATTCTCTTCTTTCGGGTTTACCTACGCCAGAATAAGAAGGCAGAATAAGGAGGGATTCAGAGATCAGAGACGCATGAGAGAAGTCTCGTGAGTCTGAGTTCCGTAGGGATTGCAGAATACGTCGCCATCTTGACCGGGGATCCGTTCTGTGCAGGCCATTCTTCCTTCGGAATATTCAGGTACAGCCGCTTGTCCGGGGCCTCGATCGTCTTGAACCTTTCGTAGAGGTCGTCGGGCAGCTCGCCCGCGACCACGAGGAACAGGATGCCTCCTTCCGCGGCGGAACGGGAGTCGTTCTTGAGCTGTCCGGCCAGGTATTCGAGCAGGGGCAGGGGGCCTTCAGAGAGCGGAGGGGTTTGCGGCCTCTGAGAAGAACCCTGTTCTTGAGAAGAACCCATATAAGACGGCATTGCAGGCGGGGGCGGTTCGAGCGAATCCAAGGCGGCGGAACCGGCCATCAGCCAATAGTCCTTGTTCTGCGATAACCCGCTCTTGTCGAAGACGTCAAGGATGATCTCATCGAGCACGGCGACAGACCCATAATCCTCGCTCTGAGCCGTGAAGAGAAGACCACGCACCAGCATGGATGCAGGAACAGGGACGGGTATAAAACGTTTTCCCCTCAGGCCTCCGGCGAGGGGTGAATGAGCCTCCCGGGCTGAAGCCATGGGTACAAGGAATTCTGAGAATCCCTGTACGCGCAGACCCGACGGTCCGCCAGCGCACCCCTCGCGAAGCCCGAGGAAGGCCGCGGAGATTCTGTCCTCAGCCGCTCTCCGAGCCCCCGATATCACCGCGTTCTCCGAACACGAGTCTCCCTCCGGTCAGGGGTCTTGTCCGGCGCTCACGATAACGGTCTCCCTGCGGTCGCCCGTGCTCGCGACCGGATCGTGCTCCAAGACGGCGTCCCCCCTGGACGAAAGCCACGAGACATCCACGAGATCAATGAAAAGAGGGGGGAAAGAATAAGGAAAAAAAGCGTGTGCCTACATCTTCGCGCGTCTGCGCTTCTCCTTCTTCATGCGCTTGCGCTGCCATTTCCAGCGCATCTGGCCCTTCTTCTTCCAGCGTCGTGAGCTTCTCTTCATTTTTTGCCTTCGCCCCGTCAGGACGGGGGTACTGGACCTCCTGTTCTCTTGCGCTATCGGCAGGGTGTTTGCGAACCGCAGTCGATTTATAAACTTATTGGGGTTTGAGAATCTGCAGAAAATCTCGCTTCCGCTCGGGCACCCCCTGAGAGCGGAGGCGACAATCCCGAGGATGCTCAACTACGAGGTCCGGTTTCCGGGATTCCGGCTGGACGGGAAGGCGGAAGAGTATATCCGGTCGCGGATGGATTCCCCGCTCTGGCAGAAGATCGTCGGATACGCCGTCGATTACAAGAAGATGGAGGAGAAGGAACCGGAGGCGCTCGGTCACATCGAGCGCCGGGTGCGCGAGATCACCGGCAACGTCTATCGTTTCGCCGCGTAGAGCCTGCGCACCGTCTCTTTCCGAGGGATGAAACCGTCTATCCTGACCGTGCCCGCGGCGAGGGCGTCGGCGAGCTTCCACGTGTCCAGCATCGAGTAGTTGTCGTACAGTCCCTGCTCCTTCGTGAGGCGGACGAGCGCAGGATACGCGAGGTCGTTCTTGCCGGGCAGCTTGACCGTGCCTTTCGACCAGACCGTGAGTTTCTGCGCCGAGCCATAGACCGCCTGGACGCCGTGCTGGCCAGCGTAGGAATAGATATCGTTCTGGGTCCGCTCGATCCGTTCTTTTATCTCCCGTTCCCGCTCCTTCAGTTCCGCGTATTCGTCGACGAGCCGGACGCCGTCCTCCTTCTTGAATTCTTCGGGTGCCAGCGCGTCCGTCTCGAACTTGTGCTTCCAGAGCGGGCAGACAGGCTGGTACTCGCACCAGTTGCAGAGCGCGCTCCTCGTCGGCGGGAAGTCGGTCGTCAGTTCGACCTCGCGTATCAGTTCTAGTACCGATGCCTTCAGTTCCTCTAACGCAGTCATTTCCTTCTCGACGGCCATCTCCTTGTCGAAGGCGAGGAAGTGCCAGACCAATCTCACTTTCCTCGCGTCGGGGAAGGAGCGGTGGACCCAGTACGCGTACATCGCGAGCTGACGATCGGTTTCCAGCTCCTCCTGCGTCTTGAGGCTGCCGGTCTTGTAGTCATGGATCTCGTAGACCCCCTGTCCGTCGTCGACGAGCCGGTCGATCCGGACGTGGTAGCTCCGCTCGTCGTCGAGCTGCAGCATCTCCTCGGTCTCGAGGCCGATCGTCTTGCCCTGGTCGAACGGCGCGTACCGCGCATAATACTCCTTGAGGTAGCGCTCGCCCATCAGGCGGTAGTTCTCCGCGGCGTACTCTTCCCGTGCGATCCGCATCGTCGAGGGATTCCACCGCTTCCGCCACTCCTCCGAGAACCAGGCGACCAATTCGTCAGCGGCGAGGCGCTTCTCGAACCGGAGGTCCTTGTACAGTTTCTCCAGCGCCTCGTGGACGAGGCTGCCGAGGAACGTCTCGACGGTCTCCTCCTGCTCAGTCTCGAGCTTGTCGAGGTACTGGTACTTGAACTTGAGCCGGCACTGCTCGAACGTGGAGAGGCGCGAGTGCGAGTAGGTCGCCATCGCCTCTGAGGAGGAAAACCCCGTTTAAATAGGTTGTCCGCCGGTGGCCAGTGGGGAAAAGAAAAGACGGAAAACCGAGTGGGTGGGTGGAAAGTTCTCGCTTCACTCACTTCGTTCGGAACGTCTTGTTCTTCGAACTGCGACGTCACGCTCGGGTCACCGGCTGCGACCCGTATCGTTTTGTCCTTCGCTGCGCCGTTGAAGCCCCGTAGGGGGCAGGGTCACTTCGTTCCCGGGTTCCTCGTATGACTCGGAACCAACCCCCCCATCGTGCTGCTGA
>DAHXMN010000270.1 GCA_027371725.1 Candidatus Woesearchaeota archaeon
GACCGCGATGCAGGCCAACTTGCGCCAGAACCGCGCCAACACCAAAGACCGCTCCGAGGTCTCGGGCGGCGGCAAGAAGCCGTGGAAGCAGAAGGGCACCGGCCAGGCGCGCCACGGATCAAAGCGTTCCCCGATCTGGCGCCACGGCGGCATCACCTTCGGTCCGCGCAGTGAGCGCGACTATAGCGAGAAGGTAAACAAGAAGATGCGCATGGGTGCGCTCGTATCGGTGCTCTCGCGTAAAGCGAAAGACGGCGAGCTGATCCTCGTAGACAAGCTGTCGTTCGCCGAGCCGAAGACAGCTACTGCAAAGGCGGCGCTCTCGAAGGTCGCAACCGCAGCGTCCGCGACGTCGCTCCTTTCGAAACGGAAGAACGCGGCGCTCCTCGCGCTTGCGTCGTATGACACGAACACGATAAAGAGCTTCGGCAACTTCGGCAACGTGGCCACCGAGGAGGTGCGCAACCTGAACCCGCTCGACGTGATGACGGCGAAGTACCTCATCATCGAGCAGCCGGAGGAGGCGTTCGCTGCGCTTATTGCCCGTACCAAGACTAAATAACAGACCATGGCACTCTTTGGCGACAATAAAAAAGAAAAGGATACTACGAAGCGCAGCGCGCACGCGAAGGTGTCGCTCCATGGGAAAGCGCATGACATAATCCGCGCCCCGTGGTTCTCAGAGCAGG
>DAHXMN010000271.1 GCA_027371725.1 Candidatus Woesearchaeota archaeon
ACCACGACGGACAACACGACCACCCAGTAAGTGGCCGGGTTGGACGGATAAAGTCCGAAAACCTCTTTTCCTTTTTCCTCTTTCTTCTTCTTAACGACCGCTACGCGGAGCGCTCCTTTTCCGGACCGAGGCGTCCATGCTCCGCTGGGCGTCGTTGTTCTTCAGCGTGTAGTTGTAGGCGAGCGGCTGGTCGATGAGGGCCGTGCTCTGCGAGAAGGAGTGCGTGAGGGTGAAGGGGCTGGGCACGGTGATGACGAGCGGCGACTGGAGCACGGTCTTCGTCACGCCCTTGTACGTGTAGGTGAGGTTGGCGAGGAAGGTGCCGGTGACGTACGCGGACGGCTGGACCTGGTACGTGAAGGCCTTCGTGTCGTTGGGGTCGAGGTTGGTGGTCAGCGAGAAGACGTTCCCCTGCAGCGTGAAGGGGCTGTCCGCCGAGAGGGCGGGGGTGAAGCCGGCCGGGACGAGGGCGTTGAGCGCCACGCCGGTGAGCGCGTTGGCGCCGTTGTCCGTCGCGGAGAGCGTGACCGTCACCGTGTCGCCGGGCTGCGCCGTCGTCCGGTCAGCGGACGCGGTCAGCGTGACCGTGGGCAGCGCGTCGGAGAACGTGACGTAGGAGCCGAAGAGCGCCTTGCCGCTGCCGTAGCGGACGTGCGCGAC
>DAHXMN010000272.1 GCA_027371725.1 Candidatus Woesearchaeota archaeon
TCGGCACGCACGTCACCGCGCCGTTCGCCTACCTCTCCTGGCTGCTCCTCGGCGACACCGGCAGGATCATCTTCACGCTCGGCACCTACCTCGTCATCATCGGCGCCGCTGCGGGCTGGGTCGTGACCGGACCGAGGCTCATCCTCTCGCTCGCGGAGGACAAGCTCTTCCCGCCGCAGCTCGCGGCCATCCACCCGAAGCACGCGACGCCGCACAAGGCGATCCTCTTCCAGGCAATCGCCTCCGTCCTCTTCATCGTCGTGGCCATGGTCGGCGGCAGCTCGGGGTACGAGCGGCTGCTCAAGATGCTCGTGCCGATGGTGCTGCTCATGATGGCGGCGATCGTGCTGATCGTGCCGATCATGCGGAAACGGCAGCCCGCGGCGGCGCGGCCATACAAGGCGCCGTTCGCGACGTGGGGACCGATAGTGCTCGCGCTCTTCTACCTCGGCCTCATCGCGGCATGGGTGGCGGAAAGCACGGGCGACGCGATCCCCATCCTGAAGATGACGTTCAGCTTCCTCCTCCTCGGCGTCCCCGTCTACCTGCTCCTCACCTTCATGTACAACCCCGACGCGATCATCCAGATGACCGAGTTCTTCGCCTACGCCTCGCTCTGGTTCGAGAACGTCATCCTGCCGAAGCGCATCCGGCGGG
>DAHXMN010000273.1 GCA_027371725.1 Candidatus Woesearchaeota archaeon
GCTGCGATGGCGAAAGGCAAGGAGGCTGCGAAGGAGGCGGGCAGGGACCAGACGCTCGCCTCGTTCTCCGACGAGAAACAGCCGGAGAACCGGACGGCGGGGCGGGCGGCGAAGCAGGATGCGAAGAAGGAGGCCGCTCCCGCCATGCCCATCGCGCACGAGCTCGCGAAGAAGCAGCGCGAGATCGGCGTCGGCGAGTTCTTCGCGCGGAACAAGCACCTCCTCGGCTTTGACAACCCGCGAAAGGCGCTCTTGACGGTCGTCAAGGAGGCGGTGGACAACGCGCTCGACGCGTGCGAAGAAGCCGGGATCCTCCCGGACATCAGCGTCCAGCTCATCGACATGGGGAACGACCGCTTCCGGGTCATCGTCGAGGACAACGGGCCGGGCATCGTGAAGCAGCAGGTGCCGAAGATCTTCGCCAAGCTCCTCTATGGCAGCAAGTTCCACAGCCGGAAGCAGCAGCGCGGGCAGCAAGGCATCGGCATCAGCGCCGCGGTCATGTACGGCCAGCTCACCACTGGCCGGCCGGCGAAGATCCGCTCCAAGATCGGCAAGGACCACCTCGCCTACGTCTGCGAGCTCCATATCAACACGCAGCAGAACAAGCCCGAGATCGTCCAGGAGGAGGAGAAGGAGTGGTCGAAGGAGCA
>DAHXMN010000274.1 GCA_027371725.1 Candidatus Woesearchaeota archaeon
ACGCGATGAGGTCGTAGGCGCGCTGCGCCCGGCCGTCCGCGAGCTCGTCCAGATTGTGGCCGCCGCTCTTCTTGTTGAGCGCGTAGAGGATAGGCTTCATCGTGAGCAAGTTCAGCCCAGAGACGAGCCTGCGCTCGTCTTCTGTGAGCCCGACATTCAGAGCGAGCCTCCCCGCCATGAACGCCTGCTCGAGCTTGGCGAGCGCCGCGTCTTCTTCGGCCGCGCCTTTCACGCCGCGCTTCAGGTCGTTTGCAACGCGGTCGCGACGCTTCCTGATCTGCTCGGCGTCTGCGAGCGCGAGCTCCAGGTTTATGACCTCGATGTCCTTGTAAGGCTCCACGTCGCCGTCGACGTGATGCACGTCCGCATCGTCAAAGAACCGCACGACCTGGAGTATCGCGTCCGTCTCGCGGATGTTCGCGAGGAATTGGTTGCCGAGCCCCTCACCCGTGGCAGCACCCTTCACGAGCCCGGCGATGTCGACGAACTCGACGGCCGCCGGCACGGTCTTCTCGCTCTTTGAGAACTGCGTGAGCGCCGCGAGCCTCGCGTCGGGCACGCCGACCACTCCCACCGACGGGTCGATGGTACAGAACGGGTAATTCTCTGCCGGCACCGCCGCCTTCGTGAGCGCATTAAA
>DAHXMN010000275.1 GCA_027371725.1 Candidatus Woesearchaeota archaeon
GAGCGTCTTCGCGTCCTCGATGGTGAGGTAGTGGCCCTTCTTGAACAGCGTGATGCCGTCGGCATCCTTCACGTCTTCAGCGAGCACGCGGCCGCGGAGCGCTTCCGAGTAATCCGTCTGGATGCCGGACGCGCTCACGCGATTGATCTTGACGCCGCGGGTCGTGCCGCAGTCGTGCTCGGTGACGATGGAGTCCTGCGCGACGTCGAAGAGACGGCGCGTGAGGTAGCCGGCCTTCGCGGTGCCGAGCGCGAGATCCGTGAGACCCTTGCGCGAGCCGTGCGTGGACATGAAGTATTCGATCGGATTGAACCCCTCGATGAACGACGACGTGATCGGCACCTCGATGGTGTCGCCAGCGGTGTTCTGGATGAGGCCTTTCATGCCGGCCATCTGGGTGATCTGCCCTATCGAGCCGCGGGCGCCGGATTGCACCATGTCCGAGACGGAGCCCATCGAATCGAGGGATCCGGTCACTTCGCGCTTGATCTCCTCCACGACGTCCTGCCATGCTCCGATCGCCATGCGGCGCTTCTCTTCCGCGGACAAGAGGCCTTCCTGGAAGTCCGCCTGTATCGCGGCGACCTTTTCAGCGGCCTCCTCGATGAGACGCCG
>DAHXMN010000276.1 GCA_027371725.1 Candidatus Woesearchaeota archaeon
CGCGATCCAGAGGACGGCGAAGAGCGCGGTGAGGAGGACAAAACCCGGCTTGCGGTTCTTGTGACGCAGGAGGTACGTCAAGGGGAGGACGGCGAAGGCTCCGCCGAGGAGCGAGAGCAGGTGGAACAGGTTCTCCGGGATGCGTCTGCCGCCGGCGACGGCGGAGCGCTTGTCGAGGAAGAAGAGGAGGGCGGCGAGCGCGTTGACGGCCGAGAGATAGGGGAGGAGCACGCATGCCGGGAGGAGGACGGATATTTAAGGCTGCGTGAAAGGATGTTCTGGGGCAAATGAACTGCGCCGGCGAAGGGGCGAGCGTTGCGAGGAGAACAACGGAGGACGAGTGGGGGTCGCCCCCACAGGCGAGCACGAGGCTCGCCGTGGTCCCGGTAGCGTCCCGCTACCGAGGACCTACGGGGACGAGTCCCTTCGACCTCCACGACGATACGCGAGCAGCCGTTGCAGCACGGAGTGATTCGCCTAAGAATCAGGAAGTGGTCGCGAACGCCAAAAGAGGAACGTTCAGAGTGGTCTCAACGGCAGCAAACTTTAAAAAACCCTCCTGACCCCG
>DAHXMN010000277.1 GCA_027371725.1 Candidatus Woesearchaeota archaeon
GTATTTGTAGAGATTGTTGAAAAAAGCGGCGAGAGAGTCTGAGTTTATGATCATGCTCTGGCTCGTGAGACCTGGAATCGGAGCGAGCGCGGTGAACCCGTCTGCGGAAGCGTGCGCGACTGGCATTAGCACGGCTACGAACAATCCGAAGAAAAGCAATTTTTTCATAAGCCGAGGAAGTTAGTGCCGGCTTTGGTGCCGAACGAAAGCCATATGCCGGTTGTCGCTTGCAAAGAATCCCCGAGCGAGGCCACGAGCGAGAGAGAGGCGCTCCCCTGCCCGCTTCCGGTAGGCCGGAGCGTGATGGTCGGACCCGTCCGCGCTCATTTATGAGAATGACCCGCTTCTCGGCATACGGTTCGATCACGCCGTTTCAGGCACATATGCCGTCCGCGGGTCGGAAACTAGCCTGTATGCCGCCGCATTCTCGTTCCCGATCGGGTCGCAGCCCCCGCTCATCCAGTGGTTCTTGAATGGCAATTCCGCGCAGACCGGCCCGAATATCACGCTCCGGCCTACCGGAAGCGGGCAGGGGAGCGCATCTCTCTCGCTCATGGCATCGCTCGG
>DAHXMN010000278.1 GCA_027371725.1 Candidatus Woesearchaeota archaeon
TCGGCGAATCGCTCGTCGCCAGGCTCGGGAACACCAACATCGCTTACGGGACCTTGGCGGAGATCCATACGAAAGAAGGCTACGCCGTTCTCGAAAGGGAGATCCCCTACACGAGCACCCGAAAAGGCATCATCAAGAAGCCGACAGTCGTGCGCGAGCGCATACCGCTGAACCAAGCGGGGTTGACGTTCATGGACGCGACGAAGGAAGCGATACTGGCGTCGAACAAGCCGAATCCCTGGGTCGAGTATCGGGGGAAGCCGATTTCAGCCATCTATGAAGGAGAGCAGATAATCGCCGTGCCTTTCAGAGTGTTCCCCAATCATGTCGTCTTCAAGAACAACATAGATGAGAAGGCGGACGGAACCCAATACATCAACAAGGGCAAGATGATCGCCGACATCGACAAGCTCGGCGAACCGACCCTGCTCAAAGAGCCGCTCGAATCGATCGTCGACAACTACAATAGGAAGCTGGCCGAGATGAGAAAACAGATAGAAAAATAACGAACTGATCGGGCCGCGAAGAGAGAAGGATGAGAAAAATGTTTATGGCCGCGTCTAC
>DAHXMN010000279.1 GCA_027371725.1 Candidatus Woesearchaeota archaeon
CCTTCACTGTCCGCCATACCGATCTGGCCACCCTGCCCCGTCCGCAGACGCAGATCATGATCAACCTCGGCAATCCGGAAATCGCCTTTCAAACGTGCATGTTACCCAACGATGGCATCGGTCTGGCGCGGATGGAGTTCATCATCAACAGCGCCATCAAGGCCCATCCCATGGCGTTGCTGCATCCGGAAAAGGTCGAGGATGCCCATGAGCGCAACGCGTTGGCAGCACTGATCCAGGGCTACGCCCAGCCCACAGATTTCTTTGTGGAACGCTTGTCGGAAGGCATCGGAACCATCGCGGCCGCATTTTATCCGAAGCCGGTGGTGGTGCGCATGTCCGACTTCAAAACCAACGAATATGCCGCGCTGTTGGGGGGGCGCTGGTTTGAACCGGAGGAGGATAACCCGATGCTCGGCTTCCGCGGCGCCTCGCGCTACGCACACCCGGCCTATACCGAGGGGTTTCGTCTGGAATGTCTGGCCATGAAACGGGTCCGCGAAGAGATGGGGCTGGATAATGTCATCCTCATGCTGCCCTTTGTGCGCCGGGTGAAGGAA
>DAHXMN010000027.1 GCA_027371725.1 Candidatus Woesearchaeota archaeon
AGTCACGGAGACGGTGATGGGCGACGTCCCGTAATTGGCCGCGAGGCCGTTGATGAGGTCTGCGAGGTCGGCGGAAGCGTACCCTTCCCCCGCGTCAGACTTTTTTCTTGGGTGATATCCGGGATCCATACTGGCCTGAAATGCGCAGACCTGCCGCTCACTGGCGGCCATGGCCCGCAGCGTCGACGTGGTAGCTGATGTCCTTCACCTTGACGAGGCGCGCCACCATCCTGTTGACGGTCTCCGCGACCGCCTGCGGGAGCGCGCTGTGGACGCCGATGACGAGATGCTGCTCGCCTTCCATCGTGACGCCGTGCTCGCGGTCGCGGAGCGGGAGAACGGCTCCTTCTCCGTGGACAAGGACGCGGTGAAGATCGAGCGGAAGGTCGGCTCATCGGTGGAGGAGAGCGAGATCGTCGACGGCATCCTCCTCGACAAGGAGCGGGTGCATCCGAACATGCCGCGCAAGGTGACGGGCGCGCGGATCCTGCTGCTCGATACCGCGCTCGAGATCAGGAACACGGAGACGGACGCGAAGATCACGATCACCGACCCGGAGAAGCTCCAGGCGTTCCTCGACATGGAAGAAGCGATGCTGAAACGGATGACGGACAAGGCGCTGAAGAGCGGCACGAACGTCGTGATCTGCCAGAAAGGCATCGATGACGTCGCGCAGCACTATCTCGCGAAAGCCGGCGTGCTCGCGCTCCGTCGCGTCAAGAAGAGCGACCTCGAGCGTCTGGCGAAGGCGACGGGCGGCCGGATCGTCTCGAATCTCGATGACTTGGCGAAGCAGGACTTGGGCGTCGCGGGCGTCGTCGAGGAGATGAACGTCGGCGACGAGCCTATGATCTATGTCAAGGAGTGCAAGCACCCCCGCGCGCTCACGATTCTCGTCCGAGGGGGTACTGAGCACGTCGCTGCGGAAGTCCAGAGAGCCCTCGAGGACGCGATTGGCGTCGTCACGGCCGCGCTCAAGAGCGGTAAGGTGGTTGCAGGTGCGGGCGCCCCGGAGATGGAGCTCGCGAAAGAGCTGCGCAGTTATGCTGCGTCGCTCAGCGGCCGCGAGCAGCTCGCGGTGCAGGCGTTCGCGGACGCGATGGAGGTCATCCCGCGCACGCTCGCCGAGAACGCGGGCATCGACCCGATCGACGTCCTCACCGACCTGAAGGCGGCGCACGAGAAGGGCGAGAAGTGGGCGGGCATCAACGTCTTCACCGGGAAGCGGATGGACGCGTGGAAGCAGGGCGTCATCGAGCCCCTCAAGATCAAGACGCAGGCGGCGAGCAGCGCGGCCGAGGTCGCGATCCTCATCCTCCGCATCGACGACGTGATCAGCAGCGAGAAGAGGGGCGGGAAGATGCCGTCCGGTCCCGACATGCCGGAGATGTAGGGCCGGACATGGACGCCCCTGCTCTGAAGACCGGGGTCAGGGTTATCGTGGCTCGTGGGACTGCGCTCAAGGACCTGCACGTCGCCGAGAAAGGCGCGCCGGTGAACCCTGCCTGCATCTTCTCGCAGGATGTCGTAGAGTAAAGCTCTCGTCGCTGCCGAGGGGGAAGATCGGTGCCGTCGTGAAAGCGACGCCGGCCGGTCCGCTCTTCCGCATCGGACCTCTCAGGACTGTGTCGGGAGGGCTGCGCCTGCTGAAGATACGTCATCCCGACCGGACGCGGCCGGAACTGGGCGATGCGGGCTTCACCATCGCTGATTTTCCCGGCTTCAAGAGAAAATATCCGCTGAGAGCGGGTTCCGGCCGATACCCCGCGACTTCGAGATGACCGAATTCATGGCGCCCGGCTCCGACGTGCGGGCCTGCTTCTCCCATCCTCTCCTGGACGAACAGTCGGGCCTGTGAGCCGATCCCCCCTCTCAATCATCACTCGCTGGCAGGCGCTCCGCCCTGCGGGCAATCCGCCGCCGCGCCTCCTCCCGTATGCCCCTCTGCCGGGCGCGCGCTTCTTCCCTCTGTATGCGTCGCTGATGGCTGACGGAGAGGGTCATGGCCGCGGCCAGCACCGAGATGATGATGGCGAGCGAGACGAGGATGGGGATGTGGATCCACCAGTCGAGGAGCATCTTGCAGCCGATGAATGCGAGCACGACGGCCAGGCCGACGTTCAGATATTCGAAGAGGCCGTGGGCCTTCGCGATGACGAAATAGAGCGACCGCAGGCCGAGGATGGCGAAGATGTTCGACGTGAAGACGATGAATGGATTGGTGGTGATCGCGAAGATTGCGGGGATGGAGTCGAAGGCGAAGACGAGGTCGGTGACCTCGATGACGAGCAACGCGATGAGGAGGATGGTGATGCCGAGCCGTCCGTTCTTCCGTCGAACGAACGCGCCGTCTCCGTGGTTCCGCCTCACGGGCACGACCCGGTGTATCATCCGGAGAATCCCGCTCTCGTGCGGATCGAATTCCTCATCGCGCTTGACGAGGATCTTGTAGGCGGCATAGAGGAGGAATGCGCCGAAGAGATAGAGTATCCAGTGGAACCTCTCGACGAGCGCCGTGCCGACGATGATGAGCGCGCCGCGCATGATGAGCGCGCCGACGATCCCCCAGAAGAGCACCTCGTGTTGGAACTTGGGCTCTATCTTGAGCCCTGCGAAGATGATGAGGATGACGAAGAGGTTGTCCACGCTCAACGATTTCTCGATGAGGTAGCCGGTCAGGAACTGCAGCGCCGCCTCCCGGCCGAACTCCAGCCAGACGAAGACGTTGAAGAGCAGCGCTGAGATGATCCACACCGCAGTCCAGATGAGCGCTTCCTTGATGCTGATGGCGCGGTGCTTCCTGTGGAAGACTGCGAGGTCAACCACGAGCATGAGGAGGATGATTGTGATGAAGCTGCCCCAGAGGACGATGGGCGGGATGGGTGGAATTAAACTCATGCCCGGCGGAGAGCACTTGAGGGATTTAAATCTTGTTCCCTGCCTCCGCTTCGCCTTCTGTCGTCGGTCGCGTTGAGGACGTCGAGAAGCGTTCCCTTGGCGCTCTCTGGCGGTCTCGTCATTGATCTCGTTGGTACGCTGGCAGACTCTTGCTTGCGCGTATACTTATTCTTCTGATTCTTCTGGATCAAGTTGTACCTCGCGGCTTTGGCCCGATGAGCTTTAGCCTGATGAGGAATGCGGTCGCTTCGTTCCTGCACCGCTCATGTCGTTCGTTGGTGCCGCGGTCGCTTCGGCTCCCGCGCACGGGTTCTCCGGAACCCTTTGCGCCTCGGAGCAAAAGCCGGGCGCGGGTGCGGGCGACCGCGGGGAGGCCGTTATCGCGAGCGCCCGACCAAACCTCCGGCCGTCAAGGGAGAACAGGATCCGCCCCCTGAGGCCGTCGCGCCGGGAAGCGGCCGTCCCGAATGCGGCCATGAGATGTCCAACGCGGCCTCAGCCGTCGAAAACCTTATAAACCCTGTTTCTTGTGTCGGGAAAAAGAGGTGGTGTGGCAGATGGTCGTCCAGCGTCCGCAGGATTCTCCGACGGGTATGGGATCCCCGCTCGGTCCCGTGAACGGCAACCCGAGCGAATACGAGCTCGTCCCGCACGACCAGATTGAATATCTGAGGGGCGAGATCGAACGGGTGAAGCGCAACCCGTTCGGCGATACGCAGAGCAGCAAGGATCTCCTCACCGCGCTCGATCACCTTAACCGGAACGTCTCCAAGCTCGTCGCCATCTTCGAGACCGCGAACGACGAGATCGTCCGCGACTACAAGGACAAGGCGAACACGGAGAAGATCAACCGCGTCCTGGAGCAGAACGAGAAGCTCGCCCGCGGCATCGTCGTCATCGCTGACCTCCTCAAGGAGCTGAAGGAGATCCGCAGCCAGGAAGCGCTGCAGCATCTCTCCCTGCAGCCATCGCAGCCTGCTCCGCAGCAGTACCTCTCGCAGTCCCCGCCGCCCACCGCGCCGCTCGCACCGGAATGGCAGCAGGCGATGAACGAGCTCTCCAACGATGGCATGGCCAGCCAGGCGAGCGGCGACGACAACCCGTTCCTCGAGGAGCAGCCCGGCGGGCAGTACCCTCAGCGGCAGGGTCCGTTCCCCGTCGCGCCGCAGCAGCGGCCGCCTTCCCGCGGCCTGCCGCCCATCGACTTCTCAGACGTGCCGCCGCCCCCCCTGAGGTGAGCGTGTGGGGACCGAAGCGGCTCGGTACGCGTTCGCCTCGCTGGCGCTCAGCGGACGGCTCCACCGCCTCCTTGACCGGATGGGTGAACGGCAGCACCGCCGTCACGCGCAGGACATCCTCGCCTTCGACGCCGAGATCGATGGCGCGCTCGCCAGGATTGAGCGGAAAGAGCCGGCCATTCGCGACGATGCGCGCGGGATGGAGCTCTCCCTCATCCGTCAGGACTTCGAGGAGATCGAGCGGCTCTACGCCGCGTACAAGGCGCGCAACGAGGTGCCGGAGAGCGTCGCGCAGCGGTTCGACAGGGTCATCGACGGAATCCGCGAGAAGCTGAAGGAAAAAGGTTTCTAGAGGTCCTTCGCCATCACGGTCCTCCGTCCGTTGGCGTCCGCGCGCTTCACCGCGTCCTTGATGATCTGCACGGCCTTCTCGTTCAGCGCGTCCGCGAAATCGCCCGCGACGTTGTACCCGGTAGCGTAATCCTTGATCTTCGCCTTCACGACCAGCATGTTTCCACCTCGAATGTTCTTTTCGGGACTCATGCCCCCGGTCTTTGCCGTCTCCCAGTCGTTTAAATAGATTGTTGTCATCGAGAAGAGAATGGGTTTCGTCCGCGCAACGTCGATGGGCATCATCGCCCCCTTGGCGCAGGACCCGACGACGCGCACGGCCGAGCTGCAGCGAAGGCCGTAATCGCGAGTCGTCGTCAAGGTCTCGGACCGGAGGGAGGACGATCTCTCCGCCGGGGCGATGATGCGGACGTGAAGAATCGATTTTTCGTTTCGTAGAACGTTTTTTTTTAACTTTTATTTTTTTTCTTTTTACGGGTTTCCGGTCTCTTCGTCCGCTCCTCCTTCCGGTACAGCACGTACGAGTAGACGACGAGGAAGAGCGCCGTCGCGAGCACGGGGACGAGGAGGAAGAGGAACGCGAGCGCGGGGACGAGGACGCCGACGAGCGTGACGATTGCGGTGAGCTTGAAGAGCTTCGCGCCGAGGGCGTGCGTCTTCCGCCACACGTCGTCGCTGCTCAGCGTCCACGGCGTCCGGATGCCGATGAACCAGTTCGGCTGCGCCTCGCCGACCAGGTGGCCCAGGTACCAAAAGAGGAGCGCCATCGCCGGCAGGAACCACGGGAGGAAGCTGAACCGCAGGCCGAGGTTCCACGCGAGCGTCAGGCCGTGGAGGTAGGCGAGGAAGAGGACCATGACGACGACGAACGAGTCATAGATGCCGCGGAACCGCTCGATGTTCCGCCGCCGCGGGTCAATGTACGGGATCGCGAAGAGGAGCGCGACGAGCAGCAGCGCGATGATCGGCATGAGAAACGCGCCCCAGAACCGCGGCATCGTGCCGTTGACCGCGCCCTGCGCGTCCCAGTGCGAGTCCATGCGCGCAGGCAAGGATGGATAGAGGATGATGCCCGCCGCGAAGAGCAGCCCGATGATGATGCCTGCGAGGATGACTGCGGTCTTGGTCTTCATCGTTCCACCTCATTGATGCGTGAGCCAGAATGTCCGGGTCCCGTCTTTCCCGATCGCGTCGAGCCGGCAGAACGCGTACCGCTCGAGCTGCACCACCGCGTCCGGCCGCAACGAGGCGGCATTCGGTTCGAGCAATCCTTCCTGGTAGGTCGCGTCCGGCTGGAAGACGCGCGCCTTGAGGAGTTCCTGTCCCTTCACGACGGGAAGGAAGTGGACGAGACCGTACCGCTCATTCTCCGGCACCGCGCGGAACTCGTCGATCGTCCTTGAGTGGAAGACGAACCTCTTCTTGCTCTTGTCGTACTTGACGTTCGCCGTGTCGATGAGCCGGAAGACCCTGCCATCGAGCACGTGGTCGTGATCCTCCTTCGTGAGGTAGAACTCGCCGTTCAGCTTGAGCGGACGGCCGCCGCGCTGGAGGTGCGGGTGGAGCTTCAGCTCGACCGCAGCGAGGTCTGTCGGCCAGCCCTCGACGCTGATCTTCGCCGGGTCGCGGACGAACGAGTACCGGTTGGCTTGCTCGTCGAGGATGCTGCGGTTGATGGCCGCGAGGACGCCGAAGTCGAGATTGGTCTGCGTCTTCGACATGCCGCACTGCTTCGCCAGCTCGTAGTACGCCTCCTTGACGATGCCCCTGCGCTTGAGCGCGCGGAGCGTGATGAGGCGCGGGTCATCCCACCCGATCACCTTCCCTTCCTCGATCAGCTGCCGGATCTCGCGTCCTTGCGTCGTCGCGCCGGTGATGTTGAACCGTCCGTACTGGAGGACCTCTTGTTTGTCTAATCCTAGTAATTTCTTGATGTGTTCTTGTAGTTCAATGCGCGTCTCGAACTCGTTCGAGCGCATGACGTGCGTGACGCCGCACCAGCTGTCCTCGAGCGCGTTCTCGAAATCATACATCGGCCACGCAGAATACTTCTTCCCTTGACGGTAATGCGGCGCCTTGACGATCCGCATGATGACCGGGTCGCGCATCACCGCGTTCTTGTGGTCCATCGCGACCTTGAGGCGGAGCACGCACGAGCCCTCCTCCTTCTTCCCGGTCTTCATCAGCGTCCACTCCTTCAGGGCATCCGCTGGCGACTGCTTACGATGCGGGCACTCCTTCATGTCGCGCCGCTGCTCGTGCATCTGCTCCGCGGTACAGCTGCAGACGTACGCCTTCCCTTCCTTGATGAGCTGCTCCGCCGCGTCGTAGAACCGTTCCATCTCGTCGCTGACGAACAGCTCCTTGTCCGGATGGATGTCGAGATACTCGAGGACGTCCTGCCGCATCGCGTCGACGAACTCATCGGTCGCCTTCTCCGGGTTGGTGTCCTCGAAACGGAGGACGCATCTCCCCTTGTACTTCTGCGCGTAGAGGTAGTTGATGAGGAAGCTGAGCGCATGGCCCAGATGGTTATATTTGCTCGGCTCCGGCGGGATCCGCGTGACGACCTTCCCCTCGACGGCGTTCTTCAGCGGCGGGAGCTCCTTCCGCTCCTCCTTCCGCTGCTGCTTCGCCTGCTGCTGCTGCGCGAAGTGCTCGGGGTTCAGCTTGAGCAGCCCTTCCCGCTGCCCGTCGGGGGAAAGCGCGTTGACCTCGTCGGTTATCTTCTCCAGGAGCTTGGTCAGTTCTCCCATCTTGGTCTTGTACTCGGGGAACTGCGCCATCATCGCGCCGAAGAGCGCCTTCGGGTTCGCCTTCCCCTTGAACTTCGCCGCGTTCTGCAGCGCGAGGAGGCGTGCGTGCCGCTCGTGGTCGTCCGTCATGCTCCCCGAAGAAGGAGCCCGTTTTAAATAAATATTGGATTCTGCCGGGAGATAGCTTTTTAAACCCCTTCCTGTTCGCCCGAAACTCAGTGATGGGCGCTTACCTCCGAGTCAAGGAGGAGGTTCGCCCAGAACAGCGTGATGGGCGCTTAGCTCAGTTGGTAGAGCGCACGCTTCGCAAGCGTGAGGCGGCGGGTTCGAATCCCGCAGCGTCCATGTCATCACGACGAAACCCCTTTGTTCCGGGCGCTTAGCTCAGTGGTAGAGCGCACCCTTGGCATGGGTGAGGCCGCGAGTTCGACTCTCGCAGCGTCCATATGGCGCACGAGCGGTTCATCAGGTTCCTCGAGTACATCCGGCGGAACTTCTGGTGGTACCTCCTCATCACCGTGCTCCTCGCCATCGCCAACGAGACGCTGCTCGCTGGCCGACGGGACCTCCGCGCCCTCACTTTCTTCGCGTTCGCGTTCTTCATCTTCTTCGCGGCAGCGGGCATGATCCGGCGCGCGTGGCTCCTCCTCCACAAGACCGCGAAGCTCAACATCGCGACGATCATCTGGGCGGATTTCCTCGGCGCGATCGGCATCATCGTCCTCTTCGCGATGCTCTACACCCTCGTCGACCTCGCGGGCGTGGGCGCGCTCTCCTACGGCCACTGCGGCCCCTCCTTCGCGGACACGCTCAAGTACCCGGTCGTGCACAACATACCCGACACCCTCTATTTCTCCTCGGTCTCGTTCTTCACCGTCGGCTACGGCGAGATCTGCCCGATGGGGCTCTCCAAGCTCGTCGCGGGGCTGAACGCCTTCGCCGGCCAGATCTTCACCGGCCTCGTCGTCGGCATCGGTGTCGCCTTCTTCCTCGAGTCGAACCGGGAACTGCGGAAGAGATAGCCCGCATTAACTTTATATTCTCCTGTCTTTTCCTCCTCCTTCGACGAAGGGGACAAGGACCTCATCTACCAGGACCCGCACGACCCATGGTGCATCCACCTCGAGTACATGGGCGAGAACGACTC
>DAHXMN010000280.1 GCA_027371725.1 Candidatus Woesearchaeota archaeon
TCCTCGTGGCGGGCCGTTCGGGCTCGGCCATCACCGCCGAGATCGGCGTGATGCGAATCCGGGGCGAACTCGACGCACTTCGGGCGATGGGGCTCGACGAAGGCGGCCGGCTGATCGACCCCAAGATCGTGGCGCTCGTCGTCGCGCTTCCGCTGCTCACGCTGTGGAGCGATTTCTTTGCGCTCGCGGGCGGACTCCTCACAGCCTCGCTCACCCTCGATTTGCCCATGGGCCATCTTGTCGATCTCATCCCGCGGACGGTCCCTCAGAGCGATTACTGGATCGGCATCGGCAAGGCCGCGGTCTTCGGTCTCGTGATCGGCATCGTGGCCACCACCTTCGGCCTCGAGATCGAGGCCGACAGCCAAAGCCTCGGCGAGAAGACGACGCGCTCGGTGGTGACGGCGATCACCACCGTCATTCTCCTGGACGCGCTGGCCGCCCTCGCGTTTCGTTCGGTCGGTCTGCCGTGAGTCCCCCCCCCACCCCCATCCTCGAGGCCGACGGGATGAGCGTCCGCTACGGCCCGCAGTGGATTCTCCGCGAGGTCTCGTTCAG
>DAHXMN010000281.1 GCA_027371725.1 Candidatus Woesearchaeota archaeon
CGCGTTCGGCACCGTGGAGACGGCGGTGGAGGCCGTGAAGGCGGGCGCGTATGATTTCCTGCTGAAGCCCTTCGACACCTCCCACATGCTCGTGCTCGTCAGGAGGGCGCTTGAGGCCGTCAGGCTGGTCTCGGAGAATCTCGTCCTGAAGGAGGAGTTCGCCGAGGCGCTCGGCTCCCCGAAGATAATAGGCGAAAGCCCGGCCTTCCTGGAGGTCATCGGGCTTATAAAAAAGGCCGCGCCCACGAAGGTGACCGTCCTGATAACCGGCGAGTCGGGCACGGGGAAGGAGCTCTTCGCAAGGGCGCTGCACCACCTCTCGCCCAGGGCGGGCGGCCCGTTCATAGCCATCAACTGCGCGGCCATACCGAAAGACCTGCTCGAATCCGAGCTGTTCGGCCACGAGAAGGGGGCATTTACGGGGGCGGACGCCAGGAGGACGGGCAGGTTCGAGCTGGCCGACAAGGGGTCCGTGTTCTTAGACGAGGTCGGGGAGATGGACGTTGCCCTGCAGGCGAAGCTCCTGAGAGTGCTCCAGGGCGAGCCCTTCGACAGGG
>DAHXMN010000282.1 GCA_027371725.1 Candidatus Woesearchaeota archaeon
TATTTGAATTATATTTTTTAGATATAACAAATTACAAAAATATTTTAATGAATTTCAAAAGAGAGGCAATAAAAGATTTAAGTAATGTTTTAAAAACATCATGGCAGTTGAGGCATTCCACTAAATATTACATAAATAAATTAATAAACCATTAGATATTCATAATTGCAAAAATGGATGCCATCGACAGGAAGCTCCTCTCGGCGCTGACGGAAGACGCGCGGACTCCTGCGACGAGACTCGCGAAGCGGGCGCGCGTCTCGCGCGAAGTGGCGAGCTACCGGCTCAACCGGCTCGCCCGGCGAGGCATCATCCGGAAGTTCGTCACGCGGATCGACATGGGGCGGCTCGGCTTCAAGGCGGCCGCGCTCTTCCTGACGCTGCGGCAGAGCAGGGAGCGGGAGTTCCGAGCCTATGTGAAGGCGAGCAATCATCTCTCCTGGGTCGGCGAATGGACAGGCGTCTGGAGCTACGCGCTCTCCATCGTCGGCCGCGACGACGAGGAGATCGACGGACGGTTCCACGACCTCTTCGACCGGTTCAAGGCGG
>DAHXMN010000283.1 GCA_027371725.1 Candidatus Woesearchaeota archaeon
GATTCGGTGACCAATGAGTGTAATCCGGACTTTCTTAAGAAACCCGAATCGTTTTCATCGATTTATCATCTCACCGAAAACAAAACAGCTATAAACATAAAAGGGAATTTGACAATGCCGGAGCAATTGACGAAACAGACATTTTTGGAGAAGGTTTTCGACTACGAGAAAAATAAAGAATGGAAATTCGCGGGGATGTTGCCTGCGGTCGTGGACTTCTGGGCGCCGTGGTGCGGACCGTGCCGGGCGGTAGGACCGGTCATCGAAGAACTCTCGAAGGAGTATGAGGGTAAGGTTGACTTCTACAAGGTGAACACGGATGTGGAGCAGGAACTCGCCGGCGTATTCGGAATCCGGAGCATTCCGTCACTCCTCTTCATTCCGAAAGTTGGTGCCCCGCAGATGGCGGTGGGCGCACTACCGAAAGATCAGCTGAAGGATATCATCGAGAGTGAATTGTTGACCGTGAATCAAGCGGCAGCTGAGTGACAGGCGCAACTCCCTGCAATAGATACCCCGCGCCACTTCGCATATCTTACCATCA
>DAHXMN010000284.1 GCA_027371725.1 Candidatus Woesearchaeota archaeon
CCTCGAAGTTGTTCCGGAACACGCAGTTGCTCACCGTCGCGGTCGAGTAGTGCACCTGTAGGCCGGAGAATGCATACTCGAAGATGCAGTATTCGACGGCCGATTTTTTGCTCACGGAAAGCTGGACGAATGTCCAGTCCTTCATCCTGGGGTGTTCCTGCCCGGACGTGAAGAGTATCGGCTTCTCCTTGGTGCCCTTTGCGATCAGGTCGCCCTCAACGGTCAGCTCACCATCTCCGATGTTGTCGCCTTCCTCGTCCGACCAGAGGAATTTGACTACCGTGCCGGGGAGTATCGTCAGGGTAGCGCCGCGCTTCACTACGTTCTGGCCCTTGAGGTACACGGTGCCGCTCCAGGTCATGTCATGCTTTATGTAGGCCTTGTCAAGATAGAGAGGTTCCGCGGCGTGGGCATTTAAGGCGCTCAGAAGCAAAAATATTACAGCCGATAAAAATATCCGTTTCATATTCGCACCAGCGTCATTCCCGTGAAAACGGGAATCCAGGAATTTTAAACCCTCAGCGGACTGGATTCCCGCCT
>DAHXMN010000285.1 GCA_027371725.1 Candidatus Woesearchaeota archaeon
CTCATGGGTTATGGCGAAGGCGCGGTGATGAGTGTGCCCGCCCATGATCAGCGTGACTTTGAGTTCGCGCGCAAATATGGCCTGCCCATTCGCGCGGTGATTCAGGCCGAGGGTGTCGCCTCCGACGGCGAAGCCATGACCGAGGCCTACATCGGCAGCGGCACCTTATTCAACTCCGGGACTTTCGATGGCCTGGCCAATGAAGAGGCCAAGAGCCGCATCACCGCGGCAGTAGCCACTAAGGGACTGGGGCGGAAGACCGTCAACTTCCGTCTGCGCGACTGGGGTATCTCCCGGCAGCGCTACTGGGGCACGCCCATTCCCATGATCCACTGCCCCCACTGTGGCGTCGTGCCGGTACCGGAGCGGGATCTGCCGGTGATCCTGCCGACCCACTACCAGCTTAAAGACCCGCGTTCGCCGCTGCTGGACGACCCCGAGTTCACCCAGGTGGCCTGCCCGCAATGCGGCGCCGCAGCCCGGCGGGAGTTTCCATAAATTTATCTTGAGCCGGATGCCAAATGTGGCACAAAGGTT
>DAHXMN010000286.1 GCA_027371725.1 Candidatus Woesearchaeota archaeon
GCTTGTATTATGCGATTAGTAACCCGAACGGGTACATTACCCTTTTGCAGGCTTTGGCTGGCCTGGGTAATTACAGCGCGGATAAGACGGCTATTGCTTTGAATATTAGTCAGTTGCAGTCTTGGAATGTGACGACGAATGGTCGTGTTGATGCGGTAAACACGACAGTTAATAATCTTTTGAATAGTAACGCGAGTGTTTATGCTTGGCTAAACAGCATCGGGAACTGGAGCGCGGACAAGACGAGCTATAACACAACGGCGCAGTTACAGACAATCTTCTACCCTTTAACCACAAACCCTGCTGGTTATTATAATTCCTCGACGCTTCCCGCGACTCCTTACCAGTCGAGCGCGGCTGGCTGGACGAACACGAGCACGACGACGAGCACAACGATGAATGTCGGTATCGGAACGAACACCACATCCTATCCTCTCGATGTGAAGATAGCGAGTTCGGGAATAGGAATTGTACTTGACCCGACGATGACGGATAACTGGTTTGACATCGCCAC
>DAHXMN010000028.1 GCA_027371725.1 Candidatus Woesearchaeota archaeon
CGTACGCCTCCATCCGCCCGGCGAGCGGATGCGCGCTTTAAAACGTTTCGCTCCTCACTCCTCGTCTTCGATGAATGAGCTGAGGGATGCGCTCTTGATCTTGGCTTCGTAGCTGATGTTCTTCACCATGATGACTCCCCTTCGAACCGTCGTGACGCGCACGACTGCTCCTTTTTCCGGGAGAGCGGGTTTATATGTTCTGTTGGCATGGAATGTATAGCAGAAGAACTAGACACGCGAACGTATACCCTGCGAATGTGCGCAAAGAAAACTATACGCCACAAGTACTGAAAAGAAATCTTCTTTCGCATCCTCCGTCTTCATCCGTCGTCGTCTCTGTCAAGAGGTGGAATGCGATCACTTCGTTCCCGCATCGCTCGCTTCCGTTCGTAGGTGCCGCTTGGAGCGATGTCCGTGCGAGCGCACTCGCTTCGTGGTCATTTCATCCCCTGATCCTGGAACGAGTCCGGAACCGTTCGTAGTGTCCGCTTCAGCCGCTCTCGCTCCTGACCGGCTCGCAGGCTCGTCGTTCCCGAACACATGGCCGGTTTTTGAGACCCGACGAAATCGAGGATCAGGAACGACGCGGAGCGGCGTGACTGAGGCCATGATCGCGAGCGCCCGACGTTTGCCTCGGACCTGGGTGAGAACGATTCCTCCGCGGCATCCCACCGCTGCGCAGACCAGAACTACTTCTTCCCGTCTTCGTCCCGCCGCAGGCTCATGATCGAACGCATCTCCGCGCTGACGATCTCCCCGGACGCGGCGTCCACCCTCACATTGAGGATGTTGAACGTCATCGTGACGAGCGTGAAGTTGTACACCTGCCGGTCGAGGCGCTGCAGGACGAGGATTATCTTCGTCACCTGCTCCGCGGGGAACTTCTCCTGCTTGAGCCCGAACGCCGTCCGCTCCGCCTCCTCCGGGGAGAGCTTCACCGCCTTCAGGTCGAGCTCCTTGATCTCCTCGCCCCTGTTGAACGCATCATCCTCAGGCAGTTTCTCGACAGGCGAAGTCTTGAAGACGACGAGCTTCTGCGTCTTGGGCGAATAGAAGCCGAGCTGCCAATCGAACCCCTCGTCGGGCGCGTGCATCGAGAACGCATGCGCCAGCCGGTACTCAGGACTCTGTTTCGAGAACGACCGATACTCGTCGCTCCCTTTCACCGCCTTGATCGCCGCGTCGAGTTCCATCGCTGCCAGCCCTGCGCTGTCGCTCCTTCTTTTTCCCGCTGGCAGCTGGTTTATATCTCTTTCTGTGGCACTCCCGCGCGCATAACCGCTGACCGCGCATGTCATCTTACGAATGGAAAAGTATAAATTCCGGTTCTCTCTTCGCCTCACCGCTCGCATGACATCCGTAGCCGGACATATGATCGCCCCCTGTCCGGCTCATCGGCCTGATCCTTCCCCCCTTCGTTTCTCCTCTTCACGCTCTTTTTCAGGATTTCCGCGGTGATGGCTCGTGGTCGATGCAGAAATGAACGAATCCCTTGACGGCTTCGTGACCGAAGGCCCGTTGAACGGGCTGCCGGCCGGCCTGGCGCGGATGGTGCAGGCCGGCATCCTCAGGATTGTCGGCGAGAATGAGAACATGTGCGCGAGCGGCTTGCATGGACGCTATGTCTTCCGGGTCAACGGCGCTTCCACGCGATACCGGCCGCGGAACTATTGCGCGGCATGCGGAACGGAGATTTTCCTGACTCCCGGCAATCTTGCCCTCGCGGAAAAGCAGGCCGACCCTCGCAGAGACCTCTTCTTCCGGTCCAATTATGGAGATGACATGGGTCCAGTATGACCGAGAAACAGCCGTTCTGCGTTCCCCCTGAAGAAAAGACCTTGATCCTTGGGGGGTATGGCCTGTCTGAAGAACGCGACGGTCTCCTCTTGCGTGACGAGCGGCCAGTCCGTGCCGAAGAGGAATCGCGAGGCGTCGCCGAGGTAGGCGATCGCGTCCGCGAGCCGTCGCTTGACGAGCGCGACATACGCCTCCTCATGCTCGCTCTTCGTCGTCCCCTGGAAGAAGCCGGAGACGTCGGCGTACACGTTCGGGTTCTTGAAGACGACTTCTGCCGCGTCCGCGAACCACGGGCTGCCGAGGTGCGCGATGACGAACGTCACGTCGGGATGAGTTGCTGCCGCCTCGTCCACATGGAGCGGGTGGCTGTACTTGAGCAGCGGCGGCTGGTACGCGCCTTCCGTATAGAGGTCGCCGGTGTGGATGACGACCGGGACCTTCCGTTTCTTCGCGACGGCATAGACCGGTTCCAGCCGCTCGTCCGCCGGGTAGAAGTACTGATAACCAGGATAGAGCTTGAACGCGACGACCTTCCCTGCGGCGATGAGCGTGTCGTACTCCTCTGCCTGCTTCCCGACGTCGCCGTCCACGTCGACGCCCGCGATGACCTTCAATTCCGGGATGCCATCGACCTCTTCCAGGAGCTCGCGGGTGTCGAACCACGTCCCGTTCGCGACCGCCTCGCCCATGAGGAACGTCGCCGAGACGCCCGCCGCCCGCATCTCCGCGAGGAGCTGTTCCTTCCGGCCGCGGCCACAGAGCTGCCGCTTCGTGAGGTGCGCGTGGCAATCTATAATCATGGAAATCATCCTCCTGACCGTTCCGCTGCGGCGAGAGGAACGCCGTGTAATCGCATGACGCGACCGACTCTCAACGCCTCCGCGCTCGTTTCCGACTCCCCGCCAAGGCGGCGGAACGGTCCTTGGCGCTTCACGTGAGCGTCTCCAGGTCGAAGAGCTTCCCGTTCGGCCCCGGATTCACGACGAGCGTCTTCCCGATCCGATCCTCTTTGTGGAACGCCTCGTGGATGTGGCCGCAGAGCACCAGCGCGGGCTGCCGTTTCTTGACGAGCCTCGCGAGCGTCTTGCTCCCCACATGCCACTCCTCGCCTCCTTCGCCGACGTCGTCGACCGCGGTCTTGTACGGCGGGGCGTGGCTGAGAAAAACCACTTTGCTCCAATCCAGCGCGGCGAACTCCTTGCGCAACGGCAGCGTTTCGAGCCGTTCGTCCTCGTCCTTGAAGCCCTCGCCGCCGTACGCGAGGAAGGTCCAGCCGCCCTGCTCATACGCCTCCTCGTGCAGGAACCTGATGTTCGGGAACTGGCTGCACGCCTTCCGCATCCGCCGCTCGTTCTCGTGGTTGCCGTGGAGCATCAGCGCAGGGACGTGGAAGAGATTGATCCTGCTCAGCACGGCTTTCATGTCGCGCTCGAAGACGGTGAGGTCGCCCGTGCAGACGACGAGGTCCGGCTTCTCCTTCCTGACCGCTTCCTTCACCGCGGCGAGCGCCTTGGTGTTGCCGTGCGGATCGGTGAACGCGTAGATTTTCATGGGCGTGGAGACCGCCTGTCCGCTTTTAAAGCTTGCTTCCTGCAGTCTCTCTTTCTCCCGTTCTGGCGTCCTCGGCGCGTTTTTTCCATACCGGAAACAAAAGGTTTATATATATCTTCTTATACAAAAGTGTATACTGGTTTACCACCACCAGTCTCAGTCGGCCACCCGACGAGAGATAATCAGCGAACAAGGGGTTATGCGAGAATGGCTACTCAGCTTCCTACAGGGAGTGCGCGCGCAGGCATCGAAGGCATCGTCGACCATGCGTCCGCGGCCGCAGGCCAATCCGAACCGTTCGAAACGCTCCAGAACCTCTTCTACGCCTTATCCCCCCCGCTCCAGGATGAATTCATCCAACGAGTTACCGGCGTACGGTCGCCGGTCAAGCTCGATCACGTGGCGGTCGTGGTTCCTCAGAAGACTTACGAGGCAGTCAGGGATGCGGTGATCGAATATTCTGAACGCCATCTAAGCGGGCACGAGCTCTCTCCGCTCACGGTCATTGTCAGCGATTATGACCTCGCCAAAGACATGCATCTCCTCGTGGAAGATCGTCGCAAAGACCTTCTCTATGTGGAGACGACTTCCGTGGAAAAGGCCCGGCTCTCCTATCGCCAGGAGCTCAACATCTTCGAGAGCCCCCGCGCCTTCGCCGCGCTCCTCGACGACATGAAAAACAAAGATTACGCCGTCTTCGCGGATCTGGACGGAAACGTTCGCCTCACACGCACGGCCATTCGGGCGCGGCTCACCGAGGAGGAGGAAGACGAAAACCCTGAAGAATGGAATGCCCGCCACAACTCCGCGTCTGCTTTCTGCCGCTACCTGCCCAACTCGGTCGCGATAGTCAAGAGCGAGATGGTCAAAGGGCCGGTCACGATCATGCACGGATATCACCACGCAACCTATCACCTTTCCGGCGGCAGATACGACTCCGCCCGCGGCGCGCCGCTTCCCGAAGGACCGATCCAGCGCCACGACACTAGTTCACATTCAGCCGAGCAGTTCACGCTCGCATCCTGAAACATCTCGGGGGTTCACGCATATGGCATTGAAGACAGAGTTCGTCAGCCTGTCCCGCGAGCTGACGCCGGCAGAGCAGAAGTTCCTCGCGGGGCTCGGACAGAAGTTCTCGAAGCACGAGCCGATCGGCCCGCTCCTCAGGCGCGCGTTCTTCGCCATGGTCGGCGAGAGCAAGGCCGGCCGGACCGACATGGCGCCGCAGCTCACCGTGCAGGAGCGCGAGATCCTCCAGCACTACATCCGCCATCCGGAACAGCTCAAGCTCCTCGAGAGCTTCCCCGTGCGCACGCAGCCGTACGTCCTCGTCGCCGCGTTGTACGACCACTACCTCGCGCGGAACGACGGCCGGCTCAACGTGACGCGTTTCTCCACCGGGCCGCGCAGGCGGCTCGCGAACTACCCTGCGAGCGCGTCGTAGTCCTCTAGGATGACCTTGTCGAGGTCGGCGACGGTCTTGACGCGGTAGAGCCGTCCTTCCCCGACTTCCGCCACTTCGCGCGCCAGCCGTTCGCCGTCCTTGTCCAGCGCGATCCCGACGACGCTGATCGTGATGCCCGCGTCGCGCGCCGCGCTCGCAGCCTCCAGCGTCTCTTTCCGCGGATCCTTCCCCTTCGTCGGCAGCGCGTCCGTCAGGATGAGCAGGTGACGGGTGCACCGCTCCCGGGAGAAGAGGCCCACGCTCTCGGTGATCGTCTTCGCCAGGTCGGTCTCCTGACCGGCACGTATCCTGGTCAGCTCCTCCAGCAACGCGCGGAAGTCACGCGTCGGCGGGATGGCAGCCTCGATCCTGCTCGTGAAGACGATGAGGCCGACCTCGTTCCGCTCTTCCACCGCCTTGTAGCAGAGCGCGATTCCCGCCCGTTTCGCCATCGAGATCTTCTCGCCGCGCATGCTTCCCGAGGCGTCCATCGCGTAGACGACCTGGATGCGACCCTTATGGGAGCGTTCATGGGCCTTGAGGTCGCGCGGCTCGAGCGACGCGTGCCCCCGTCGCAGCGCGGTCTTGACGCTCTGCTTCATCGCGACGTCGCGGAAACGGAAGAACCCCTTGCGATAGGGCACCGCATCCTCCTTGTCGCCGTACGAGTCGCGCTCCTTGACCTCCTTGCGGCCGAGCCCCTTGCTGACGAGGTCGTCCAGCTCTTCAGTATACAGCACCAGCGCCGCCAGCTTCAGCCCGTACTCAGTGACGAAGCCCTGCTTATCGAGGAGGCCGCGCTCCTTCATCTGGTCGATGTTCTCCTCCATCCGCTGGGAGAGCGCGTCCCGGAACTCAGGGATGGAGAGGTTCTTCTGGATGTAATCGGGCGTGTACTCGGTGAGCGCCCGGATCAGGGTCTCGCCGTAGAGCTTCTTCGCGTTCCGGTAGTTCTCGACGAGATTCTGGAACATGAGGTCGGGCGTGAAACTGCCGACGCCCTGGCTGATCGCCTCGGCGAGCACTTTCCCGTCGTCGATGGCGCGCTCCTCGTTCTCCAGGACGGAACGCATCAGCCGCTGCTCGTCCGGGTTCGAAGCGAGCTTGCCGTCGAGCCGCTCGACCGCCTCCTGCTCGCCGCGCAGCTGCGTCTCCGCATCCTCCCGGTCGCCCTGCCGCTCAGGGCTACCCCTCACCTCCCAAGGAGTGGTCCGTCACGAACTCCGCGAACCTGTCCCGGACGTACTCCTCGAGATTCTCGAGATACTTGACGCTCGGCTTGAACGAGATGCGATGGCTCAGCACCGAGACGACGACCGCCCGGATATCGTCCGCGTCCACGGTCTTCGCGCCCCGCACCTTCGCCATCGCCGCGCTCCGCTCCACGACGCCCAGCGTGGCGCGGACGCTCGGCTTCCGGTCGAGGTTCTTGTCTTCCCGGAGCCCGCGGATGAACGCAATCACCGCGGTCTTGAGCCTGGGCGGGAACGTGACGCCGGACACTTCCTTCGCCTTGGCCGCGACAATCGCCTCCTCGATACTCATGGTCTCAGGGTAGTCCATCGTGATCAGGTCGAACCGGTCGAGGAAGACGTCGCTCAGCTTCTCCGTGGACGAGTCCTCGGGATTCATGGTGCCGATGAACAGGAAGTCGGAAGCGAGGTCCACCTCGTAGCTCCCGATCGTGACCCGCTTCTCCTCCAGCACCTGGAGGAGCGCGTTCTGGAGCTTGTCGCTGCAACGATTGACTTCGTCGAAGAACAGGACGCCGTTGTTCGCCTTGAAGATCTTCCCCGGCGTGAACGCCTCGACCGAGAGCGGGCCGTATTTCAGCGCCTTCACCGGGTCGATGTCCCCGATCAGGTCCTCGGCCGTGAGGTCCGGGCTCCCCTGGACGCGGACGAAGCGGCCCTCGCCCGTGACGCTGCGCTTCGCCTTCGTCTTCCCGGCGCGGCACTCGGGGCAGAGCGGCTGGCCCGGCCGGCAGTTGAAGCCGCAGTCCATCACCTCGAGCTCGGGGAGGAGCTTCGCCACGTTCCGCGCAAGCGTCGTCTTCCCGATGCCCGGCGGTCCGACGACGATGACGTTGCGGCCGACGATGAGCGCGGACTTCAGCGCGCGCTTCGCCTCCTCCTGCCCGAGGATGTCAGTGAACTCCTGCCTGCCGAGATTCTCGAAAAACCTGCTGTCCGGTGTCATCCGACGCGTGATGCGGCCGCGGTTTATAACCTTTTTCGCGAGTTAATGGCCCTGAGGATGGCCCCGAGGCGAACTCGCCTTCGGCGGTGTCGCCGGCTGCTCGCGTATCGCTGCGAACTCCGAAGGGCCTCGTCCCCGGATGGGGCAACCCCCCGCTCGGCCTTTCCAGCCTCTCTACGCCACGCTCGCCCTGAGGCCGGTGACACATCATCCGCCTCAGGGCCTTTCTTTTGCAAAACTATTTATATCCTCCGTGACGGGAACCCGGTAGAAGAGGTGGTCAGCATCAGCGGGAGGAGGAGCGGGGCCGGCGGCCGGACGAGGGGTCAGATCAGCGTCGAGTACGTGATGATCATCGCGTTCACGTTCGCGGTTCTCATCCCGGGCATCTACTTCTTCTACAGCTACTCCCAGGGCTCGTCGAGCAGCCTCTCCTCGTCGCAGTACAACAAGCTCGGCCAGGAGATGCTCAGCACCTCGTTCAAGGCGCTCGCGCAGGGCAGCGGCTCGTGGCTGACCCTGGACGCCATCATCCCCAGCAACGTCGAGGCCATCAACGTCACGGGCGGCGGCAAGGAGCTCGTCGTCCAGTACGGCACGAACGCGGGCGCGACCGAGGCGGTCTTCTTCAGCGACGTGACCTTGACGACCGTTTCCGGCGGCGACGGCTCGATCTTCCTCAACGCCGCGCACAGCGGCAGGGCGACCTTCCGTTTCACCGCCTCCGACAGCGACACGGTCACGATCCAGGAGACCGCCGGTTCGTGAGGACGATGGCACGCAGTTCTTCCCGCCGGGCGCAGGGCAGCTTCGAGTTCATCGTGCTCCTCGGCTTCATGGTCGTCGTCTTCCTCGGCTTCTTCGTCGCGATCGAGACCCGCATCGCCGACCAGCAGCAGGCCAATCGCCTGTCGCTCTACGTCCAGCTCGCCGACTACGTCGAGAAGGAGATGCTCCTCGCTTCGCAGGTCAGGCCGGGCTACATCTGTTCCTTCCCCCTGCCCGCGGTGCTCCAGGACGAGCCGTACAACCTCACGCTCGAGGACGGCGACACCCTCGTCATCCAGGGCCGCTATTCGCAGAACGAGTATATCCGTTTCCTCGACGTCAACGTCACGCTCGTCCCCTCGGGAGTGACTGAGACGAATCCTGACTCGTTCCTCCCGCCCGGAGACGTGAACCGTACCGTCATCATCGAGAAGAACGACACCGGCATCTACATCCGCAAGGACTGCGAGCGGCAGGGCCTCGATCTCGCCGCTTGCCAGGCGACCGGTTAGCCCGCATCCTCGTCGCGACGGCATCATGGCTGGCCCGGAACGCGAGCCCTTTTCCCTTCTCTTTTTCACACCTCTCCCTGGAAGCGGCGGGCGGCCCGCAACGGATCG
>DAHXMN010000029.1 GCA_027371725.1 Candidatus Woesearchaeota archaeon
CGCGATCGCTCGAGGAGATGATCGGGAAGGAGTACCGTGGGCAGGGGAGGAAGCTCGCGGACCTCGAGAGAGAGGAGAGCGCGCTGGAGAAAGAGATACACCACCAGTGGTTCAAGGCATTCTTCGTGTTCTAGGCCAGCCGGAGCATCGCGGCGAACTCAGAGAAGCGCGCGGCCAGTTCGTCCTTCGTCAGCCGTTCCAAGCGTTCGAGGCTGAACGCCTCGATCGTGAAGCTCGCCATGACGGTGCCGTGCGCGAGGGCTTTCAGCACGTTCGGGAACGCCGCAGGATCCTCGAGATCGTTGCCTGCGAGGTAGCCCATCATGCCGCCGGCGAACGTGTCGCCCGCGCCGGTCGGGTCGATGACCGTCTCCGCGGGATACGCGGGCAGCGCCGCGATGCCGTCGCGGTGGACGAGGATGCAGCCGTGCTCGCCTTTCTTGACGACGACGAACCGCGGTCCGAGGCAGAGGATGCGCTTCGCTGCGGCGACGGCGTTCGTCTTGCCGGTGAGCTGTTCCGCCTCGTCGTAGTTCAGGACGAGGCCGTCCACTTCCTTGAGGAGCGCGAGGAGGTCATCCTTCGCCGTGCTGATCCAGAGGTCCATCGTGTCAGCGACGGCGAGCTTCCGCTCAGGGAAGCTCTCGAGCATGGCGCGCTGCACCGCGGGCGGCGCGTTCGCGAGGAAGACGAACCGCGAGTCCCGATACGACGGGGGGATCGCCGCGGGCTTGCCGCCGAGGACGTTCAGCTCGGTGAAGAGCGTCTCGCGCCGGTCCATGTTGCCCAGGTACTTGCCGCCCCAGCGGAAGGTCTTCTCGCCCTTCCGGATCTCGAGACCGCGCGTGTCGATGCCGAAGCGCTTGAAAGTCTCCGTGAACGCCGGGGGGAGGTCGTCGCCCGCGACCGCGACGATGCGGACGGGGCAGTAGAAGGACGCGGCCGCGGCGAAGTACGCGCAGCTGCCGCCCATGATGCCCTCGCGGCGCTCGCTCGAGGGCGTGGAGACGGTGTCGATGCCGATGGATCCGGTGACGATGAGTGCCATCTTCTCTCGGGACGCGACGGCGTTTTTAAAGATGACGACTGACGGCCGCGATGAACGTCTCGCTGGCGCGCGGGTTACCGGCTGCTCGGCGTACTGCTTGTTGTTCCGCGAGATCTCGTCCCAGAAGGTTCTCGGTAGCGGGACGCTACCGGAACCACGGCGAGCCTCGTGCTCGCCTGTGGGGGCAACCCCTGACTCGGTCTTCGATGTTCTCTTTTCATGCCTCGCCCTTTGCCGGTAACCTCCACGTTCATCGCGGCCGGAGAGATATGTGTGTGATAAAATATGTGTGATGAAATATATGTGTAATATGAGAAGGAATGGAGGGAACGAAGGGCAGTTACTTCCGTTCCTCGAAGGCGAGCGAGAGGGAGTTGACGCAGTACCGCTTGCCCGTCGGCCCGGGGCCGTCGTCGAAGACGTGGCCGAGGTGCGAGCCGCACCGGCTGCAGACGATCTCCGTGCGCTTCAGCACGAGGGAGCGGTCGGGCTTGGTGTTGATGCCGGCAGGGTTCGCGACGTCCCAGAAGCTCGGCCAGCCGCTGCCGGAGTCGTACTTCTTGTCCGATGAGAAGAGCTCGTTGCCGCACGCGCCGCAGCAGTAGACGCCCTTCTTCTTGTTGTGGAGCAGCTTCCCCGAGAACGCCGGCTCCGTGCCCTTCTCGCGGAGTACGTGGAACTGTTCCTGCGTCAGCCGTTTCCGCAGCTCGCCGTCGCTCATCCCGTCAGCCATGACCGCCCTCGAGGAAGGGGGAGTATAAATGCTTTGTGCCCGGTATGGCTCTGAGGCAAATGATGTGTTGCCGTCCTCAGGTCGCGCCTCCTGCCGAGAGAACGGCGGGTGCGTCGCGGGGGGATGCCCCGCCCGGGGACGCAGCACCATCGAATCGGGGGAGCGAGAGGCGCGAAGGCGGCAACACCGCCGAAGGCGAATTTGCCTAAGGGCCGCCCGGCAGCTGCGAACGCCATCGCCGCCGGCCAAAGGGCGAGGCGTGGCGAAGGAAAGAGCGGTGAGCGACGGGGACGCCCCATCGTCGCTGACGCTCAGAGGTTGCCGGACGAGCGGTCCACCATCCGGGGCGTCTCCGAGTCACGAGGGGACCGGCAGGAGCGTCAGCGACTGCAGCCTGCGGCGATGACGCAAAAGAAGATCCCCTGGAGAGTTCAGAGCAGCTTCGCGTTGTGGGCCTGGATGCCGCGTTCGGTCTCGGCCGGCTCGAACTCGACCTCCTGCCCCTGCTGCGGGACCGCGCCCTCGGGGAGCGCGCTGTGATGGAGGAAATAGTCCTTGCCGTCGTCGCCGGTGACGAAGCCGTAGTGCTTGTCTTCCTTGAACCACTTGATCGTGCCGTGCATACTATCACCTGAACTCTTGCTGGGAAAAGGGAGAGTGGATGCGCTTTTAAGATGTTCGTTTTAAGATGTTCGGTCGCGGCGCGGCTCATCCGCCGTGGAGCCTGAGCTGGTCGAGGACCGTGTCCAGCACCACCGCGCACATCTCCCCGGAAGGGGCTCCCTTCGGGAAATCCTCGTTGAGGCAGAGCAGCGTCATCGCGCGGCTGCCATGGGCGAAGAGCGCGTGGGCGTACCGCGCAGGCAGGGAAGCGACGCCTAGCCCATGCCGTGCGTCGACGTAGATGCCCGGAAGCTCTTCGCGGCAGGAGTCGCAGCGGGAATGATGGATGGCCGACACCCCTCCGTTGATGATCGGGACCGCTCGGCCGGTGTCCACGAGATCGTCGAGACGGTCCATCTTGTCGCGGGATTCGTCTGAAAGGAGATCGTCGAAAGCGTCCAGGCGGAGGTAGCTCCTCGCGGCGCGGGAGGCGAGCGACGCGTTCTTCGGGAATCGCTGCCAGTCGGCGGGGCGGTCCGTTGCCAGGAGGGAACGCCGCAGGGCGTGGTCGTAGTCCTCCTTCCCGTTCCCGAGGAGGATGAGGGCGGCATCGTCGATCGCTTCCCGCTGCTCGCGCGCTTCGGCTGCGTGGCCAGGGTGAAGGGCCGGATGCCAGACGAGCGCCTGGCGGCCGGCCGCATACCGCGTCTCGGTTGCGGCGGCGTAGTTCCGCGAGCCGAGCCGCTCGTAGAGGTTGACGATCTCGCCGGGCTGGACGACGCAGGGGTCGTCGAGCGGCCATCGCCCTTTCCCGAAGAGGAAGCGGAGGAGCGCTTCATCGGGATCGTCGACGGGCGTGAGTTTCCTCGCGGCGGTCGCGGGTGCCATGCGTCGATGATGTCCTGCGGCGATATATTGTTTTCACAGCCATCATCACCAAGATGGTTATCCTGATTCAAGAATGCGAGAACGCCGTACCGGCAATCGCTGTCGAGGCAGAAACGACTCATGAGGAATAAAAAAAGAAAAGAATATATATCTGAGCCGAATCGTAATGAGCAGAATCGTAAGAGACAATCATACTGTCGGGGAGGACGATATCCATGAATGACGATCAAGGACGTTCGAGGATAACAGGATATCCTGTGCTGCACGACCTGTCGCTCAGCGCACAACTCCACGAGGTCTACCTGAAGAAGTTCCCCAACGACCCTGCGCTGATGAGCGTGGCGGAGACGAACGGCGCCCGTTGGGAGTCGCATCTCTATTCTTGGAACGATTCCAATCCCGTCGCGGGAATCATGCATGCCACGATGGAAGACGGGCGAGCGGCGCTCTTCTTCCCGAAAGTGAAATGGAGACTGGCGGACGGAGTGTACGTCCCGGAACCCAGATTCCCGGTGAGTGCCCGGAGCGAGAAGGGAGTGGACCCGATCGAGGTTGAGAGGTTCGCCGAGAGAGTGGCGGGGAGCATCGAGCGCGTGCTGGACGACTACGATCCCGGGCTGCACGGCATGAGGCACGATCCTGCGAAAACGCGTCCCGAACAGCCGGAAAGGAAGTTCAACATATCCCCCGTCTACTGTCTGGGAAGCAATAGATACTGATGCCGGAGAGCTAGTTCTCCGCGAGACGCACCGCGGTGATGACGAGTTCGCCGCGCTCCGCGGACTCCATCCGCGTCGTGTACTCTATCTCGAGCCGCTTCTTGAAGAGCGGGCCGTCCAGCACGATCGTCTCGTATTCGCCGCCTTCGCCGCCTGGATGGAAGCCGAACGAATCCCTGAGTTTCCCGAGTTCGTCCAGCTCCTTCTCGGTCAGCCGTCTCCCGAGCCACCGTTCATTGAGGCCCATCGCCGCTATCCGCGTCATCCGGAGGTCGTAGCCGGCGTCGATGAGCTCGCGGAGCAGCTGCAGCTGGTCCTTGTGCCAGAGCGGCGCGTACGTCTTGAGGCCGAGGGCGTGGCAGGCGTGGTTGACGCGGACGTGCTGGTAGTCTGAGGCGAGCGCGCCGACCGCGACGCCTTCCACGCCATATCCCTCCTTCGCCCGCCCGAGGAGGAGCTTCAGCTCCTCGAGCTCCTCCTCCTCGACGCCCTCGGTCTCCTGGAAGATCACGGGGAGGCCGAGCGCCTCCGCCTGCGCCTCGACGAGCTCCCGGAGCGGAGCCTGGAACATGTACGAGTCCTCGTTCTTCGGGAGCAGGGTGAGGAGGCACGCGACGTCCCAGCCCTGCTCGAGGTAGTAGTGGATCGTGAACGTGGAGTCCTTGCCGCTGGAGAAGAGGACCGCGAGGCGCATGGCTCGGAGAACGGGGAACGGGTAATAAAGGTTTTCTGTGGGACGATCCGAGACGGAAGAAGCGGTTATATTAACCATTATTGAATGGTGAAAAATAAACAATATTTATAAATAGATAAGATACTCTTCCACCATGGTAGTTGGGGGTCGGTTCCGCATGGATAGTCCTCTGGATAGTCCTCTCGTCCGCACGCTCCTCGCGCTCCTTCTGATCACGCCGTTCTTCCTTGTCGCGGCGGCGCACCCGGCGCACGCGGTCTGCGCGTGGGAGACCTGCAGCACCTCCTATCCCGGCTACCTGTTCGGCACCTGCGCCTCATCCGGGTGCTACGCGAACGGGTTCGGCTGCAGCGAGGGGATCTGCTGCCCCGACGCAGGAGTCCCCGCAACCCACGTCTATCAGTGCACATGCAGCCCCCCGAACGTCGTCTGCGGCAGCACCTGCCAGGTCCCGACCCCGATCGGCGGCAGCTGCGACGACGGCAACGCCTGCACCTACGATGACCATTACACCGACCAATGCGGCACATGCGTCGGCACGGGAGAGAAGATATGCGCAGCCCCCCCTCCGAGCGGGAACAACTGCTATTACAATCCCGGCTGCAGCCCGGCAACAGGCTGCTTCTACTCGACAGACGCCAACAAGGAATGCGCGCAATCAGTCTGCACGGCAACGGGATGGGACAACACCAAGTGCGGCGGCAGCTGC
Source organism: Candidatus Woesearchaeota archaeon (assembly GCA_027371725.1). Lineage (GTDB taxonomy): Archaea > Nanobdellota > Nanobdellia > Woesearchaeales > UBA525 > UBA153. The sequence goes on from DAHXMN010000029.1 coordinate 5,395, forward strand.
TCAGGCACGGTCTCGGACTGCGGGACATACCCTGATTGCGCCGCATGCAGCGTCCCGCCCGCGAGCGGGAACAATTGCTACTACGGCGCGTATTGCTCCGCCAGCAATGCGTGCGGATACTCGACGGACACGAACAAGGAATGCGCACAATCGACCTGCACCGCGACCGGCTGGGACAACAGCGCATGCGCCGGCGGCTGCACCTCCAACAACGACTGCAGCCTCCCGGCACCCAACCCGAACGGGAACAGCTGCTACTACAACGCATACTGCGCCAGCGGAACCTGCCACCACGACACCGACACGAACAAGGAATGCGCACAATCGACCTGTACCGCGACCGGCTGGGACAACAGCGCATGCGCCGGCGGGTTCTGCACCGACACCGACGGCGGCAAGAACATCTTCGTCCGCGGCACCATGAGCGACGTGAGCGGCAACTACACCGACTACTGCATCAGCACGGGGACGGTCGAGGAGTACTACTGCGTCGGCACCCAGGGCGAGGGGAGCGCGATCGCCTGCCCGAGCGGCTACACCTGCTCGGACGGCGCATGCGTCCAGGGCCAGCCCGTGTGCATCGACAACGACGGCGACGGCTATAACGTCTCGAATCCATGGTACCCCGAACCGCACCACCCGCTCTGCTGCATCAAGCTCTGCAAGCTCAATCCGCCCAATCCTCCGGACTGTCAGGAGTGGTGCAAGCCGAACACAGACCCGAGCGACCCGTTCTGCCTCGATTACGAGCGGAACAGCAGCACGCACGTCGACTGCGGTCCCGTCGACTGCAACGACGACAACGCCAGCATCCACCCCGGCGCGCAGGAGAACTGCACCAACGGGGTGGACGACAACTGCAACGGTCTGGTCGACGGGCAGGATCCGGAATGCCGAGGCAATGTCTGCAATGACACTGATGGCGGGCTCAACTATCCTGTCTGGGGCGTGACGACCTCCTGTCCGCTCACGAACGGCACCTGTACCAGCCATGAGGATGCATGCGTCAACGGCACGGTCCTGACGGAAGGCTATTGCACCGTCAACAGCACGGTCGGCCTGGTGAACTACACCTGTCCGTACGGCTGCGCCGGCGGCGTGTGCCTGCCGCAATCGCAGGAGAACTGCGGCGATGGCGTGATTGAGCCGGGCGAGGAGTGCGACGGCTCTGATTGGGGGAACATCACCGGCTGTACCGCCTTCGATAATTACACCGGCGGTAATCTCAGCTGCGACCCGGTCACGTGCCAGTTCAATGTCAGCCAATGCACTGGCGGCACGCCGAACGGGACGTGCGGCGACGGCATCATCAACCAGGGTGAGCAGTGCGACGGCAGCAATTGGGGGAACATCACCGGCTGCTCGGCATTCGACAGCTTCAAGAGCGGCAGCCTCACCTGCAACCCCTCCACCTGCCTGTTCAACACCTCGAACTGCAGCACCCAACCGCCCGTCTGCATCGACAACGACGGCGACGGCTATAACCAGAGCGCCCCGGGCTGCGGCCCCGCGGACTGCAACGACGACAACGCCAGCATCCACCCCGGCGCGCAGGAGAACTGCACCAACGGCGTCGACGACAACTGCAACGGCCTCATCGACGGGCAGGACCCCGAATGCCAGCCGGCGCCGTTCTGCACGGACAGCGACGGCGGCCAGAACATCTTCGTCCAGGGCACCACGACCGACGCGAACGGCAGCCACACCGACTATTGCACGAACGCGACGAGCGTGGACGAGTACTATTGCATCGGCAACAGCAGCGCGAACGTCACGCTGGCCTGCCCGGCCGGCTATTCCTGCACGAACGGCGCGTGCGTCGCGCCCCAATGCGTCAACGACAGCGACTGTACCCCGATCGATTGCCCGAGCATCAACGGCACGGTCAACGGTACCTGCCAGGGCGGCGAGTGCGTCTACCAGGAGCCGCCGTTCGGCTGCATCACGAACTGCAGCGACGGAGTCGACAACGACGGCGACGGGCTGATCGACATGGCGGACCCGTGCTGCCACAGTCCCTCGGGCGCGAGCGAGACCTGCCAATGCGTCAACGACAGCGACTGCGTCTCGACCTGCCCGGACGGCTGGCCGCTCCCCGGCGTCTGCAACGGCCAGGGGAACTGCGACTACACGAACACGAGCGCGTGCAACATCTGCCACCCCTACTATTACTATTACGATTACAATAACGATGGCCTCCTGAACTCGGGCGACGTCTCCATCCTCATCACGGTCGTCCTCGGCAGCCCATGCCCCGTCGGCAGGACCTGCGATGTCAACGGCGACGGCAACGTGACGAGCGCCGACGTCTTGAGGCTGAGGGCGATCATCAACAAGACGTATGACGCCGGCGAGATCTGCGACGACCTGATCGACAACAACTGCAACGGCCTCATCGACGGGCAGGACCCTGCGTGCCAGGGCAGGAGCTGCAACGACACCGACGGCGGGATTAACTACCTGGTCTGGGGCGAGACCATGTCGTGCCCGCT
>DAHXMN010000002.1 GCA_027371725.1 Candidatus Woesearchaeota archaeon
CTTGTGGATTAGTTTTGGCAGGGTCGACGACATCATACGGGACAGGAAGGTCGACGAGTACCTCCTCGGGCGTCTCGCGCAGAGCGGCTGCTGCGAACTCATCTACGGATTCGAGACCGGCGACGAGAAGCTCTCAGGGAAAATCGGCAAGGCAGGACTGACATTCGGCAAGAAAGTGATGGCGGCGAAGGCGACCGCGGATGCAGGCATCAGCGTTGCAGCGGCGATGATGATCGGACTGCCAGGGGAGACGGAAGAGAGCCTCGCCGCCACCCGGCGATTCTTGGAGACGATCCCGTACGACCGGGTGCGGATGGCCTTCGCGACGCCGTTCAAGGGGACGAGCCTTTACCGACTTTGCGAACGGGAAGGACTGCTCCTGACAGGGGATGATGGCGCATATACGAGCGAGACGCCAGTCATCAAGACACCGGTCGGGAGCGAGCGTCTCACCGAGTTCCGTCGGGAGACCTTGCGTGATCTCTATGGCTCGCCAGGATATCTGGCGCGGTGCCGTGCGCGAATCGAGAAGGATCCGCGATTCGCGAAGGCGTACGACGAATGGTTCGCATATCTTCGCCAGACGCTGGAATGAGCAAGAGAAAGACGAATACGGAGGGAAAGAGAATGAATGGACCGTACAGCCGTTTCGGCCTTGAACTGACAACGATGGTGGCAGAGAACAGATATCAGCAAGGGGTCGCTGAAGGAGTCGAGCAAGGATACGCACGACTCTTCGAACAGCTGAAAAAACTCGAAGAGACGCATCAAGTCGAGATTACCGGACTTGACGCCACGACCAGCGAGCGAAGAACCCTCGCGCTCGATGAGCTCGTGAAGAACGCAATCGAGATGGCAAGGAAACGCTGAGAGAGCGACCGACAAGCGACGCAACCATTTTAAACCGTTTTCTTCTCCTCGCCATCATGCTCATCAAGAAGACGACGGTCGTCCTCGATACGAACGCGCTCCTCCTCTTCGGGACGGAGCACGTCGACGTCTTCTCGGAAATAGGAGGAGCCGTCCTGGAACCGCACGAGATAGTGATTCCCGAACCGGTCCTGAAAGAGCTGGAGAAGCTCGGCCAGAAGAATTCTCGCGACGCCTGGGCGGCGAAGCTCGCGTACAGCCTCGTCCATGAGAAGCTGAAGATGCAACGGGAGCCGCTCATCGCGAAGCTCCTCTTCCCGCAGAAAGAGATACCTTTAAAAACGGTCCCGAGCTCCAAGCAGCACGCTGATGACGCAATCCTGGCGATTGCCGAGGACGATCCTGCACACGCGGTCGTCGTGACCCTGGACCGGGGCTTGCAGGGACGTCTTCTCGCGAAGAAGGTGCGCGTCATCGGGTTGAAGCAGCGACGATTGGCGTTCGTATAAAAAGAGAACGAGGGGTGCCACGTGTTTTACGCAGTCAAGGTGAAGGACCACATCCGCGTCCCGCCGGCCATGTTCGGGCTCGACCTGAAGGAGTCGGTGGTGAAGGCGGTCAAGACCCAGTACACCGGCCACATCAGCAAGGACATCGGCATCGTCATCGACGTCCTCGAGGTGACCGCGGTCAAGGAGGGCATCATCATCCCGGGCGACGGCGCGAGCTACTACGAGACCGAGTTCGAGCTCCTCACGTTCATCCCCGAGATCCAGGAGGTGCTCCTCGGCACGGTGCGCGACGTCGCGGAGTTCGGCGCGTTCCTCAACATCGGGCCGATCGACGGCATGATCCACGTCAGCCAGGCGATGAACGACTTCGTCTCCAGCACCAAGGAGAAGACGCTCCAGGGCAAGGACACCGGGCGCGTGCTCAAGGTCGGGGACAAGTGCCTGGCGCGCATGGTCGCGATCAGCTACAAGGACGCCGCCAACCCGAAGTTCGGCCTGACGATGCGTCAGGACGGGCTGGGCAAGGACGAATGGGTAGTCGACGATCTGAGCGGCGAGCCCAAGGCGAGGAAGCGGCCCGGCAAGGAGAAGGCCGCGGCATAAGGGTGAACGGTCATGGCGAAGAAGCAAGCATGCAAGAACTGTAAGATTTTCGTCGACGGCGAGGTCTGCCCGCTCTGCAAGAGCACCAACCTGAGCCCGAACTGGCAGGGCAGGATCTCGTTCGTCGACACGGAGAAGAGCTTCATCGCGCACAAGATGGGCGTGGAGCAGAAGGGCGAGTACGCCCTGAAAGTCAGATAGGGGTTGATCATGATGGAGATACAGATCGTCAGCAAGGACGCGAAGCTGCTCCTCAGCCGGACGGAAGTGAAGGCGCGGATTGCGTTCCAGGGAGCGACTCCCACGAGGAAGGATGTCATCAAGGCGTTGGCGAAGGCGCTCGGCGCGAAGGAGGACCTCATCATCCTCCGGAAGATCGAGACTGCGTTCGGCAGCCAGAGCGGCAAGGTCCTCGGCTATGTCTACAACGACCGGAAGGCGCTTGAGACGCTCGAGCACGAGTCCGTGCTGAAGAAGCACGGCGCCGGGAAGGGGACGAAGGCCGACGAAGGGGATGCGAAGACCGCAGAGAAGACCGGAGGCGATGAGTGATGGCGGCCCCTGCAAAAGGCGGAGCGAAGCCGGGCGCGAAGCCCGCGGCCGGCGCGAAAGGCAAAGGTCCTGCGAAGAAGCCCTCGTCCAAGAAGGCCTCGTGCTACGAGGTGACGGGGAACGAGCTCAAGCGGAAGAACAAGAGCTGCCCGAAGTGCGGCCCGGGCGTTTTCCTGGCGAAGCACAAGGACCGCGTGACGTGCGGCAAGTGCGGCTACATGGAGAAGCGCTGAGCACCAACCTTTTTTCTCGCAATCCTTTTTCGTTCTCATATTTTCTCGTCGGGCTTTCTTTTCTCCAAGTCAGATACATCTGTCCGAAAATCCTACATTTTTCTTGAATAATCTTTATATATGATGAGGTGTGATTAGTGCGTATGACGTGGAACGTCGACCCGAACGGCGACCTCGTCGAAGAGGACGAGGAGCTCGAGAAAGAAGATAAGCACTCATACCGAGAGTATGATAGTTTCTGCGCTATGGGTCCCGTTCCGAGGAGAGTTCTCCGAGAAGAAACACGCCAGCAGAGAGCGTGCTGAACGAGTGCCGCCGCCGGCCTCAGGGCGAGGCGTTGCGGAAAGGGAAGCGGAGAGGCCAGGGGGACGCCCCATACGGGGATGGCCGTTGCCGGGAAAGAACATGCGATACGCCGAGCAGCCCGCGGCGGCACGAGCGGGTCTAACAAAAACTACAAAAAGAGAAGCCCAGAACCGGACAGCATGGCCCGCGTCATGGTCTTCGGCAGCTTCGACCCGCTCCATGAGGGGCACCGGTCGCTCTTCCGCCAGGCGAAGCGGTACGGCGACGAGCTCGTCGTCGCGGTGGCGCGGGACGTGAACATCCGCAAGCTGAAAGGGCACGAGCCGCGGCAACCGGAGCGACAGCGGCTAGCGACGGTCGAGCGGGAAGGGTCCGTCGACCTCGCCATCCTCGGCGACGAGAAGGACTTCCTGAAAGTAATCGAGCGATACCTCCCGGAGACGATCGTCCTCGGCTACGACCAGGAGACGTTCACGGACGAGGAACTCCGTGAGAAGCTCGCGAAACGAGGACTCCATCCGGAGATCAAGCGCGCAGTGGCGTTCCGGCCCGAGACGTACAAGAGCAGCAAAGTCGGGAAGAAAGAGTGAACCTCACTTCTTCGGCTCGGTGATGATGCCGTACCCGATGAGCCGGAAGCGCGTGCCCACCCTGCGCGAGATCGTCACGCGGCTGCCGGCAGCGGCGCAGATCGGCTTCTTCAGGCGGCAACCGACCTTGTTCTTCGAGAGATCCGTGACGATCCCGACCGTCGCGGCCGAGTTCACGTTGAGCATGAGCAATTCATTGGGGGTGAGCGGGTTCACCTTCAACTCCTCCGCCGCGCCGACGACGCGTTCCAGGAGCTTCGTCTCGAGCAGGAGGTTGTCCCAGACGGGGGGCAGCTCGCCCGGCCGGCCGACGACGCTGCCCGTCAGCGAGTCCGCGCGGACGATCGAGTGGTCGAGCGAGGTCATCAGCGCGAGCGAACCGCCCGGGGTCGCCTGCTCGACCGGCTTGCCGCCGGTGACGATGGAGTTGATGACCGCGAACAACGGCTTCGCCTTGATCTTGTTGGCCTCCTCGACGATCCTGCCAGGACGGATCTCGACGCGTTCGCCTTGCTTGAGAATGCCTTGCTTGAGCGCGCCGCCGAGGACGCCGCCTTTGAGCTGGCCGGCCTTCGCGCCGGGCTTGTTGATGTCGAAACTGCGCGCGACCACCATCAGGGGCGCAGCCGTGCTGTCGCGCGCCGGCACGGTGAACGTGTCGAGCATCACCTTGATGAGGACGTCGACGTTGACGCCGCGCTGCGCGCTCAGCGGGACGATCGGCGCGTCCGCGTACTTCGTGCCTTTGAGGAACTCCCTGATCTGCTGGTAGTTCCGCATCGCCCGCTCCGTGGAGACGAGGTCGATCTTGTTCTGGACGACGACCACCTTGTCGATGCCGCTGATCTCGAGCGCCATGAGATGCTCCTTGGTCTGCGGCTGCGGACAGAGCTCATTCGCCGCCACGAGGAGGAGGGCGCCGTCCATGATGGTCGCGCCGGAGAGCATCGTCGCCATGAGCGACTCGTGGCCCGGCGCGTCGACGAGGCTGATCTTGCGGAGCGGCTCGGTCGCTATCTGGTGCTCGGGGCAGATCGCCTTGGTCGTGTACGCGGCTTCGCCCTCGCACGCCGGGCACTTCCGGAAGACGAGGTCCGCGTACCCCAACCTGATCGTGATGCCGCGCTTGACCTCCTCGGAGTGGGTGTCCGTCCACTTCCCTGACAAGCGTTCGGTCAGCGTCGTCTTGCCGTGGTCGACGTGGCCGACAAGGCCGATGTTCATCAGCGGCTGGACGGGTTCATCATAAGAAACGGGATACGTGCCCGTCACCTTTTTGGACGCGGCTTTCGGCGCGGCATTCGATTCGGCCTTGTGCTCCGCCTTATGCTCCGCCTTATGCTCTGCCTTCTTTTCTGGCTCGTAGTCATGCTTCGGCTCTTCCGCCATCGCTTCGGGAGCCTGAGCCCCAGGAGCCTCGAGCGTCCCTTTCTTGACGGCTTTCTTAGCGGTCTTCTTGACGGCCTTCTTCGGCTTCTCCACGGCATCCGCAGGCTCGTTCGCTTTCTTGGCAGGCATTCGTCGACGGAACGACAGGCGCTTTATAAAAGTTACTGAGGGAAAAGGCGAAGGAAAATCTCCAGCGCCGCCGAGGCGGCTGTGCGAATGACGCCCTGCTGACAAGAGCGATTGGTTGACGGTCAGGGCTGACGGCCATAGCCGCCGCTGCGCAGGAGATGCTCTCGAAGGAAGGCGGCGAGAAAAAAGCACTATTCCGGCACTGGCGTCCGGCAAGTGGCGCGGCACGGGCCGTGCCCCCCGCACGTGCAGCCGAGGAACCGCAGCCGTCTGCGGGGCATCCGGCGCAGGTAGCTGTCGCTGACGCTGCCGCCCGCAGAGGCGTACCCGTCGCCGGAGCGGTTGCTGCACGCGTAGCCGGAACCGTTCGACGCGTATTCCATGGCGGACGGTGTCCGCGATGCCGTTTATAAAAACTGGGTTGAAGCCGATCAAGCACGGCGTTCCCGCGCCGCGGCCGCAGCGACGGCCATCGCAGTCTTCCTCGACGGGGAACCGAGTCTCGTAGCGATCGAAGTTGACGCCGCCTCGCCGTCCGGGCGGCGGCTGCGGCGCTCTTTGCGTCGGGAAAGATGGAAGAGAGAAGATACTGATTAAGAGGAAGAAGAGAAAAAAATGGCCTTCACGATGGTTTTCGGGGGGTTGGGGGGTGTGAGAACGGCATCGTGAAGGCAGAGAAATCCTTTCGGAAGAAAGGAGCGTGAATCCCTGCTGGCCGTCCGAATGTTTTGAAAGATGTTAAGCGGGGCCGGTCATCACTGCACGTTACGCGCCCGTCGTCGGTACGTTGTCGTCGCTATGGGCGGTTCACTGTCGTCACTGTCGACCCCTTTGTCACCACCGGTGAACATGGAAAAAGCCGTTTAGCGGACGATCTCGATGCCGAGGTCGTCGCTGAGCTGCTGCCGGGCGACCGCGCGTTCCTTGGCGGACTGCTTGCCCAGGATCCACGGGCTCTTGACGCCGGTGACGATCGTCATGACGGTGATCTTGCCCTTCATGTTGTCGTCCACGCGCGCGCCCCAGATGACGTTCGCATCCTCGTCCATGGATTCGGTGACGAGTTCGCCGACGCGGTTGATCTCGTCCAGCGTCAGGTCGGGTCCGCCGCTGACATGGATGATCGCGCCGCTCGCGCCCTCGTAGCTGATGTCGAGGAGCGGGTTGGAGAGCGCGCCCTTGACCGCTTCTTCGACGCGGTTGTTCGTGTCCGAGACGCCGACGCCGATGGCCGCGACGCCGCCGTCCGTCATGATCGCCTTGACGTCCGCGTAGTCGAGGTTGACGAGCGAGGGCACGGCGATGATCTCGACGATGCCCTTGATCATGGTCGCCACCAGCTCGTTCGCCACGGCGAAGGCCTGCTGCACGGGAAGGTTGCCCGCGATCTGGACCAGGCGGTTGTTGTCGATGACGATGACGGTGTCGCTCACCTGCCGGAGGCGTTGGAGGCCGAATTCGGCCTTGTCGACGCGCGCGCGCTCGATCTTGAACGGCATCGTGACCGTGCCGATGACGATGGAGCCAGTGTCCTTGGCGACCTGCGCGACGACCGGGGCAGCCCCTGTGCCGGTGCCGCCGCCCATGCCCGCGCAGACGAAGCACATGTCGCTGCCGCGGAGGTGCTCCTTCAGCTCCTGGATGGACTCCTGGGCCGCTTCCGCCCCCTTCTCCGGGAAGCCGCCGCAGCCGAGGCCGCGCGTGACGTCGCGGCCGATCAGGAACTTGCGATCGGATTCGGTGATGTCGAGGTGCTGCTTGTCCGTGTTGCACGCGATGATCTCGGCACCCTTGATCCCCTTGTTGTAGAGCCAGTTGACCATGTTGTTGCCGGCGCCGCCGACCCCGATGACCTTGATATTGGCCTGTCCAACTTCAAGCTCTGGCGTTGCGTTCCTCTGGGGCTGCTGGGCAGCACGGTTCACGATGAAGTCCATTTTTCGCTCCCCCTCAATGTTTTTGCTGTCTCCTGTCGTCGGTCCAAGGTCGCGCGAGCACCCGGAGAGCGCCAGCTAGCTCGTAGCAGCGTCCCTGTCTAAAAGCGGCCTGCGGCGTCGCCGGGTCGCCTCGCCATTCCCCTGTCCGGACAGCCTTCCCAAGCAGACCAGACCGAAGAATGTTTAGTTCTCGCCAAAACCTTTTTGTCATTTCTAGTCTTAGCTTATATATAAACCTTGTCGTTCTAAAAAATATATGTGCGGTATACTATACTAGAGAAAATATAATATGGAAAGGAATTCGTGCGACCGAGCGGGAAACAGCAGGAAGAGGAAAGACGATCAGCGACGGAAGAGGACGAGCTTCTCGCCCGCGTAGAGGCCCATGCTGCTCATCTGCTCGTACTGGTCCGGCGCGAGCGTGAGGATCAGGACAGTGAACCGGTACTGCGCCTTGATCTCGCCCACGATGAGCGACAGCGCAGCAGTGTCGACCTCCTGGCCGATCACGAGGATGGAGACCTTCTCCTTGGCGGCCTTGCCGTGCTGGATCAGCGCGTCGACGCCCCGGACTCCGGAAGCCCGCTCGACGAACTCCTCGATCGCGCTCTTCTTGACCGCGAGCAGCTCGTCCAGGAATTTCGTCTCTTTCGTGAGGGCCAAGCGATAGAGGCGGAGCTTCTTGATCTTCCGTTCGTCCACGATCTCGAGCTTCACGAGAAGGCGTATGATACGGTATGCGGTGGCTGGCGAGAGCCTCGTCGCCTTCGCCGCTTCGCGCACCCCGTACTCCTGCTCAGGGTGGTCAAGGAACAGCCGAATCAGCGTCATCCGCTTCTTGTCGAAGAGCCCTTCCAGGAGCTTTGTCGGTTCCATCGTGTTTCCTCTTGAACACTCCAGGATGGCACAAATATATAAATATACCGTTTTTGAAACAACGTTCCAAAAATGAAACATTACTTTTCCAAACGAAACAGAGGGGGGTGTCCGCACAGTCCGGAAAAACGTAGACTGGACGGGCGGGAGAAAGGAGAAGGGATCATGCCGCACCCCCCGAAATAATAACTTTTACAAAATATATTTTTTAATTATAATAATTATAATATATATACATTTTCATTCAATTATTACTATATCTTACGCAACCATATCCTACTCGAGAAAGATCATCGTCCACGCTGATGCTCAAAGGCGCGACGGACCTCGTCCAAGGTGGTGATATCTTCAGGGGAGCGGTCGTCGCGGAGGTTGACCACGCGCGGGAACCGGAGGGCGTACCCGCTCGCGTAGGCCGGGCTCCGCTGGATCTCCTCGAACGCGAGCTCCAGCACCAGGGCGGGATCGAACGTGACCTCGCGGCCGTGCTCCGCCACGATGGCGGGCCGCAGCAGGTCAGTCACCTGCTGGAACGTGACGCCACCCTCCCGCTCCAGCTCCTTGAGGCCGGTGCCGACCTTCCCGATCGCGAGGAATTCGCCGGTCTCGTCCCGGCATGCGACGGTGAAGCTGGTGAGCCAGCCGGAGCGCTTCCCTTCGCCCCACTCAGCGGCAACGATCACGAGGTCCATGGTGTCCAAGACGGGTTTGACCTTGACCATGTGGCCGACGCGACCGCCGGGCTGGTACTTCCCGGACAAAGACTTGCACATGATCCCTTCGTTGCCCGCGGCGAGGCTCTCCTTGTAGAACCGCTCCGCCTCCGCCGTCGAGCCGGTCAGTAAAAGCGTGCTCAGCTTTATTCTCTTCAGCAAAGGCCGTCTCAGTATCCTCTCCAGCAATTCCCGTCGTTTCTCGAACCCGGTATCGAGGAGCTCCTCCCCGTCGAGGTAGAGGAGGTCGAAGACGTTCAGCTCCACCGGGAGCTGCTCCCGCAGCTTATCGATGTCGTACTTCCGCCGGATCCGCTGGCCGATGTGCTGGAACGGGGTATACTTCCCCGTCGCCGGGTCGAACCCGACGGCTTCGCAATCGAGGATGGCGGTCTCCGCCTCGACATGCTCTTTGGCCGCGTCCACGACTTCCGGGAACTGCTGCGTCACGTTCTCCAGGCGCCGGGTGAAGATGGTGATTGCATCCCTCTCCTTGTGGACCTGCATCCGGAAGCCGTCGTACTTGTACTCGAGGGCCGCGGGCCGTCCGACGCGATCCATGCCCGCTTCCACGGACTGCTCTTTCTGGGCGAGCATCACCCTGATCGGGACGCCGAGCTCGAGAGAGATCCCCCTCAGAGCGGCGACGCCGGACTTGGCGGCTTTCGCGACGGCGGCGTAGTCGTTGCATCGGTCGTACGCCTGCTGGACGGCGGCGATGAGCGCATTGTATGCTTCGCGGCCGTTCTCGTCCGGGAACTCGATATCATTCTTTTCCATATTGTAGTTCATCTCAGGGTTGAGATACGCCCAGCAGATCGCGTCCCGCAACGTGCCTTCCGCGATGCCGACGCGCAACGTCTCCAGGACCGTACGGATCAGGAAGCGCGCCTCCTCCGCGGAAGCGTGGCCGAGAAGCGCGGCGAGCGACTTCACCTTGAGGTCGACGCTCCCCTTCCCCTCCATCCCGGGGAACTTCTGGAGCGTGAGGAAGACGTCCTTCGCGTCGAGCTCCTTCGTGACGAGCGTCGCTTGCTTCTTCTTGCCGACGAGGAGGCCGGCCACTTTCCCGAGGTCGCCCTCCTTCTTCCACAACGAGGTGACCTTGCGTTCGGTCTCGCCGGACGCGACAGCTATGGCTTTCACCGCGAGCGCGGTCGAGAAGCCGAGCGTGCGCGGGTCCCACGGCGGGAACAAGCGGCCCTGCAGGAGCAGGATGACCGTCTCGAGCTCGGCAGCAGGCACCTCCTTCAGGAACGAGGCGAGGACGTGGGTCTTCTCCAGCCGTTTCGACGTGGACTCCACGCGCCGGTAGACCGAGACGAGGGAGGCGTAGCGCATATAGAACCGGTCAAGCGACAGGATATTTAAACCTTCTTCGTTAAAATTTACCATTAAATAGTAACAAAAATGAAAAGATTTATATATGTGGACCGTGATTAAGAGGGATATGACCGATGGACTCTTCAGATCCAACGCCCGAGCGATCGTCTTCAGAGACAAGAATGACGTAATCCACCCCGAAGAGGTCTTCGCACGGCTCTATGGCGGACTGGAACACGCAGTCAAACTCAATCTCCGCAACAAGGAATCCAGAACGATAAAGGCCCCCTCGATCAGGGACGAGATATATACCGATGAAGCAAGCAAGATAATCTCCGGATGGCTCGTCAAGAACGGCCAGAACATCACCGCAGAAATAACATATGACGACGGGAAGAGCCAGACCTATACCGTGAAGCGCAGGGAGAACTTCGACGCGAAGAGGCTGATGAAGATCCCGAACATCGTCCGGCTCCACGACGACAACGGAGGGGCGCTCGTCCTAAGAGAGGCGAGGAAACATCCTTTCGACGAGACCGTGATGATGCACGCGGCGAAGCACATCAGCGATTTCGACAAAGCAGCGAGCAAGCAATTCTACGAGGAGAACGAGAATCCCATCCGTCCAGCAAATGGAAAGAGAGCCATGCTCATCCCTGAACCGAACCTGCTCAGCGCCCTCCAGCGAATATACAACGATGGCTTCCCACAGATAACGCCCAAGGTCAAAGCCCTCGATGCTGACGGGACAAGGCTCTGGTACGTGAGGGATTTCCTGCCCGCAGCCATAGACACGAGCCTAGGGGCGAAGGCGCTCGGCGCATATTTCGGGTCGCTGCATGCGCTCGGTCTCTTCGAGCCTGTCGACCGCCAGTTCATCCACTATGCGCTCCAGCGAGGCATCATCGTCAATTATGATCCTGACTTCATCTGCCACACGATGAATCCCCAGAGGGTTCTGCATTCCGAACTGGGGGACATACGGGCGACCCTGACAACTGATGCCGACCTCAGAAACAACATCCCGATGGACATCGGGGAATACCAGAAGCGGCTGAAGGCGAGGATTCACGAGGTGAGAGAGGTCCGCACACAGGAAGGGTACAACCCGGGCACGCTTTTTGATCATCTCTTGCGGAAGCCCTCGATCGAGCCATTCCCGGTTATGGACCTCGCCGGAAGAAAATATGTTTGAGGCACCATCACCTATTTAAACGTCTTCAGTCTGCTCCGACACCATGGGCCTGTTCGACGAGGTTCTCGGCGCGGGGGAGTCGCTCTTCCGGAACGAGGACGCGCTGGAGTACGAGTTCCTGCCAAAACTCTTGCCGTTCCGCGAGAACGAGCAGCGCGAGCTGGCGCGGTGCGTCAGCCCCCTCTTCCAGGGCAGGAACGGGCGGAACGTCCTGATCCACGGCGCCCCGGGCATCGGGAAGAGCGCAGCCGCGAGATTCGTGCTCCGCGAGCTCGAGGAGAAGAGCGACGAGGTCGCGGTCGTCTACGTCAACTGCTGGCAGACGAACACGAGCTACAAGGTCTTCCTCGAGGTGTGCGACCAGCTCGGGTACAAGTTCACGCAGAACAAGAACGGCACCGAGCTGATCAAGGTCATCGCGTCCATAGTCAACAAGAAGAGCGCGGTGATCGTCTTCGACGAGATCGACAAGGCGGAGGAGTTCGACTTCCTCTACTCGCTCATCGAAGAGATCTACAAGAAAGCCATCATCCTGATCACGAACTACAAGTCCTGGCTCATCGAGCTGGACGAGCGGATCAAGAGCCGGCTGACGCCGGAGCTGATCGAGTTCAAGCAGTACACGGACAAGGAGACCGCCGGGATCCTGAAGGAGCGGCAGCAGTACGCGTTCGTCCCCGGCGTCTGGGAGGAAGCGGCGTTCACGCTCGTCTGCCAGCGCGCAGCGGCGGCGAAGGACATCCGCACCGGGCTGTACCTGATGCGGCAGGCAGCGCTGAGAGCGGAGGACGCGGCCTCGAAGAAGGTGACCGAGGAGCACGTCAAGCGGGCGTTGTCCACGATGGACGAGTTCACGATCAAGAGCAGCGCCGACCTCAACGACGAGGAGAAGTTCATCTACGAGGTCGTGAAGAAGCACGACGGGAAGAAGATCGGCGACCTGTACAACGCGTACAAGAAGGACGGCGGCCAAGCGTCGTATAAGACGTTCCAGCGGAAGATAGCGGCGCTCGACGAGGGCCGGTTCATCACGCTGGAGCGGAAGACGGGCGACGGCGGCAACACGACCATCGTCAACCGGAAGATCACGGAGTTCTAGATCGCGGGGCGCTCGTTCGGCCGGCGCTGCGGAACATCTCTTCTCCTCCGCCCGGAGGCCTTGACGAGCGCGCGCAATCATGGCGTCCGCGCCATACTCTCGCCAGGATCTCGTTCCGAGACGGCGCCGCGGCGAACGTCCAGAGCCATACGATGGACACGGGAACTGGACGAGGGAACGAAGCGGCTACGGGGTGAGCGGTGCAGGAACGAAGCGACTGCGTCCTCCCGGAGCGAGAGCCGGCATCCACGAGAGAGAAGAAAAAGGGAAGGGAAAAGAGGTTAAGGAAAGACTGCTTACTGCTCCACCGAAGAGGTGATGCTGCCGGACGCGGTGTGCGTCACGTCCTCGCCGTTCTTCGTGTAGATGACATTCACGTTCGCCTTGAACTTGTCGCCGACATTGGCCGCGGCGGTGTTCGTGCAGCTGAAGGTGAAGACCTGCTTCTGGCCGTTCGCGAGGGAGATCTGCGTGGTGTTCGCGATCTGGCAATCGACGGCGCTGCCGAGGTTCGTGGTGTTGACGTCGGTCTCGTTGATGGTGATCTGGTCGCCGATGTTGTTGATGATGCCGAACGTCAGCGTCGCGGGCATGCCCGCGGAGACCTTGTACTCGCCCGCGCTGATGCCGCCGGTCATCGTGAAGCTGCTCGGCAGGAACTTGCTCGGGCTGAGGATGCCGAAGTAGGCGAGGGCGCCGATCGCCGCGAGGACGACGAGGATGGCCCAGCCGTACGTCATCAGGAACTCCATTGCCGCTTGACCCTTTCTCCGCATGTGTTTCACCTCACCTGTTTCCTCAGGCTTATGGAGAGGAAATGGTTCTATCCAATCCCCCATTGGAACATTTATAAAGCTTTCGCTTCGATGGGCCGCGGTGAAAATCTCGTTTCACTCAGGCACCGGCTTCTCGCCAGTCATTGCCCCCTTCGCTGCATCGACGTTCCCGGAAGAGGGCCGACCAGGGTCTCTTCGCTTCGTTCTTCGCCATGCCCGACCTTGACCGGCGCCCTACGCTTTTTCCGCGGCCATGACGGCACGAAGCGGCCTACGCGAGTGAGCCGAGCGTCGCGGCGAGGGCGGCCGCGGCCAGGAAGTAGATCGTGAGGCTCACGACGAGGAAGATCGGGAGGTTGCGGATCCCGTCCTTGACGTTGCCCTTCCGGATGACGCTCACGATGGAGGCGCTCATGATCGCGCTGACGCTGAGCATCATCACGCTGAACCAGCGGAAGTTCGTCACCATCTGCGCCGACGTCTTGATGTTGAGCTTGAGGAAGCCGTTCGATGCGCCGCCGAGGTTGAGCGAGCCGGTGATCTTCACGATGATGGTGAGGAGCGTCGTGGCGAGGGCGAAGAGCAGGGGCGCCATGACGATCGAGGCGAAGGTGATGAAGATCGCGTACGTCGCGACGTTGGCGCTCATCTCCTTCTTGAGGATCTTCGTCTCCTGGATGTCCAGCGCGATCTTGCTGAGCAGTTCGGCGATCTCGCCGCCTGCGGCCATCCCCTCGAGCAGGATGCTGACGCTGCGCCGCAGGATGAGGGAATCGTACCGCTCAGTGAAGCGGATGAGGCTCTCGCTCAGCTCCTCGCCGGCGAGCGTCTCCTTCGCCACCTCCTCAATCTCCTTGGCGAGCACGCCGAAGTTCGGCCGGACGGCGAACCAGAGGGCGCGGTCGATGGGCATGCCCGCGCTGATGTTCGCGCTCGCGAGCTGGAGGAAGTCGGGGAGCACCTCCTCGAGCTCCTTGGTGCGGCGGTAGATCCTGATGTCGAGGTAGACATAGATGACCATCCAGGTGAAGAGGTAGAAGAAGGCGAAGACCGCGGTCCAGACGCCGAGGTAGAAGAGGAGCAGGCCCATCGCCGGCTTCCCGGCGAGCGCAGCGAGGATGAGCGTGGAGAGCGTGAAGAGGGCGGTGACCGTGAACGCGATGTAGAAGACGGCGCGTTTCACGTCGTCCGGGTCGGCGGTGTAGCCCGCCTTGAGCAGCAGGGCGGAGAGCATGCGCTTCCGGTACTGCGCGGTGCGCCGTTCCTTGCGCTTCCGCAGGGTCTCCTGGCGCTTCAGCCTCCGCCGCGTGCGTTCCAGCGCGGCGTCGTCGGCCGCCGTGCGGCGTTCCATCTCTCTCGAATGGCCGACAGCGGCTTCCGGCCCAGGCCTCTCAGCAGGATCCGCGGAGGGTTTCTCGGCCGGCTTCCGAACGGGTTTCTTGATCGCTTCCCCGGTCGGTTTCACGACGGGCCTCTCGGCCGTCTCTTCAGCAGGTTCCTTGCTGGACGCTGCCGCACGGTCGCGGCGGAAGAGCCGAGTGAACGAAAAACGACTGCGAGGATCCTTTGAAGGAGGAGAAGGGAGGGACGGAGGAACTGGTGAGGAAGGGGAGGGGAGGGAGGAGAGGGATTCTGGAGGCGTGGAGACGAGAGGCGCGGAAGCGCGAGAGGGCTTCTTCGGCCGAGGCTTGCGCGTCGTCACGGCCTTCTTCGCAGCCAGAGGTTCTTCCGCAGTCCGGACTCCCTTCTTCGTCGCCACCATGAATCGCACCAGTCTACCGTGTTTAGTTATTATTCCCGTTCGTTCCTCCTCACATGTCCATCGGCGGTCTGCTGCTCCTGATCACCGCGAGGAACATGAATTGGATGAACCCGATGAAGAGCGCGATGAAGAGGTAGGCGAAGAGGCTGAGGTTCAGCCCGAGGAAGCTCGTCAGGACGATGAGCATGATGGTGCCGAGGCTCGGCACGATGATCGCGATCATCATGTAGAACATCGCCATCGGGTTGAGCTTCCGGCCGTACTCCTTCACCGCGATCTGCTGCTCCCGGACGACCTGGTCGAAGACGGCGGAGAGCGCGGTCGTCACCTCGCTCCCCGTGCGCATCGAGTTGAGGAGCTGCCAGAGCATCTTCCGCAGGTCGGGGCTTGGCGTGACGATAATCATCTCATTCAGCGCGTCCTCCATCGGCGTGCCGAGGTCGACGCGCTCGACCAGCTCCTGGAAATAGATGCCGATCGTCTCGTAGTTCTTCGCGAGGTTGCGGAACGCCTGGTAGAGCGGCACGCCCGACTCGAGCTCGATGATGAGGAACCGGCCGGCGTAGACGATCTCCTTGTTGATCTCCTTGTTCAGCTTCTGGATGCGGAGGTCGACGTACCCCATGAGATAGAGGAAGGCGAGGAAGAAGACGATCGGGAAGAAGAGGAAGACGATCGGCTTCGGGATGAAGAGGAAGATGACGATGGAGAGGCCGAAAGCGAGGACGAAGCTCGTGAACGCGGTCTTCCGGACGTAATACTCCGGCGTGTCCGGCAAGCGCGCCTGGAGCAGCTTCAGCTTCAGGCCGGGGACGCTGCGCGCGATGATCTTGTAGAGCTCCATGCGAACTGCCTCTTCCTCCGGCACGGACGGGCGCGACGTCCCGCGTCTACGGCGCCGGCCGCGGGGGCGCCGCGACGCCCTTCGGCTCGCCCTGCTCGCTCTCCAGGAACGGCTGGTCCGCCTTGATGAAGCGGAACAGGTTCTCCTTGTCCGTGTAATACTCTGCGATGACGCGGCCGACGGCGTCGACGGTGAAGATGCTGTGCTTCACCAGGTAGTCGATGACGCGGCGCTTCTCCGCGATCTCCGCGGCCACGTCCTTGTCGGTGAGGCCGGTGTAGAGCTTCAGCGTCTGGAGGAAGCTCCTGCTCTTGGCGACCTGGACGAGCCGGTCCTTCTTCGGGTCGTACTGGAGGATGACATTGAAGCCCGCGTTCGGGAGCGTCTCCGCAATCTGGAAGGTGCGGCGCTGGCCGCTACGCCGGTTACGGAACTGGACGATGATGAGCGAGATCGCCGGCAGCATGACCTTCGGCACCTCGATCGGCGGATTGGTGAGACGCTCGATCGCCTCCTCCGCGGTGTTGGCGTGGAACGTCGCGTAGACGGAGTGGCCGGTGTGGATCGCTTCGAAGAGCGTCTCCGCCTCCCTCTTGCGGCGGACCTCGCCGACGATGATGCGGTCCGGCCTCATACGGAGGCTGTTGACGAGGAGGTCGCCCATGGATATCTCCCCCTTGCCCTCGGCGTTCGGCAGCCGCGTGTTGAGCGGCACCCAGTGGAGGAACCGCGGCAGTTGGATCTCGCGCGTGTCCTCAATGGAGAGGACGCGCTGGTTCGGCGGGAAGAAGTTCGCGAAGCAGTTGAGCGCGCTCGTCTTGCCGGAAGCGGTGCCGCCCGCGATGATGGCGCTCATCTCGTAGTGCATCGCCATCCAAATCCACGCGGCCGCCTCGCTGCTGATCGTGCCGTACTTGACGAGCCGGGTGATCGTCCACGGGTCGCGGCTGAACTTGCGGATGGTGATCGTGTTGCCCGCGGTGCTGATCGGCATCAGGGTCGCGTTGACGCGGTCCCCCTCGTTCAGGTGGGCGTCGAGCAACGGCTCCAAGACGCTGATCTGCCGGCCGACCTTGCGTCCGATGAGCGCGGCGTAGTGCCTGATCTGCTCCTCGTCCTTGAGGAAGACCGTCGTCTTGAGCCAGCCGTGCTTCTTGTGGTAGACCCAGACCGGCTCGTCCGACTGGTTGATGACGATCTCCTCGAGCTGCGCGTCGTCCATGAGGAGCTCGATGTTGCCGAGGCCGAGGGAACGCGCGATGAGGTAGCTGGTGAGGAAGCCGCTCGTCTCCTCGTCGGCGTCCGGGAAGTGCTTGCGGATCAGGTCGGCGATCGTGTCGGCGAAGACGCCCTCGACCTGGCCGGTCTTCTTCGCGTCGAGGATGTCCACGACGCCGAGGCTCACCTGCTTGATCAGCTCCTGGCGGATCTTCTCGAGCAGGAATTCGGTCGTCTTGGAGATGGAGCTGATCCGCACCTCGTAGATCGGGACGAACTCGCCCTTCACCTTCTGGACGGTGATGATGATGGGGATGTCCTTCGACTTGTACTCGTACTGGTCGATGACCGCCTCCTTGACGGCGGCCTTCGGGTTCCGAGAATCACGGGAAGAAGCCTTGCGGACCGCTTTGCGGGGACGAGAAGAGTTCGCCTTCTTCCGCTTCACAGTAGACTTCGCGCCGCGTGCCAACCGACCCTCACCTCTCTGACCAGCCCCGGGAGAGGCTGTTTATAAACGTTTCGACAGCTTGCGCGAAGGAAAAACGCGGCGCGAAGAAAGAGCGACAAAACGTTTATAATCGTGCGACACAGTCAATGGCCTCGGGGCGGCGAGGAACACGTATTCTGTCCACGGACCGACGATGGATAACGAACAGGGCCTCGCCGCGGGCTGGGCGCCGGGAAAACTCCCGGAAACGGGAAGGAAACGGGCACGAGAACTGGGACGAACCGTCTCTCACGAGGTCTTCGATGCGGTCTTCTGCTCCGACCTGAAGAGGACGCTCGAATCCGCGGAGCCCGGTTCCGCGGATAAATATAGAATCATCCAAGATAAGAGATTGAGGGGAATGCGATTAAGGGATTGTGAGCGTTCCGTGCGACGGATGATTTCCTGATATCGCTCCAAGGCAACGCTGGAGAAAAGCGCGATATTTGAGGGCGAAGACGGTAGAACGCTCACTCCTTGCTGCCGATGAGGTCGCGGAGCTTGCCCAGCTCATCCTGGAAGAGCGAACGCTTCTTATCGTACTCCTTGTAGCCCTTCTCGAGCTCACCCATCTGCTTCTTGATGTCCGTCTCCTTGCTGAGCAGGTTGAACGCGATCGCCTTCTTCTTCAGGCCGTCGAGCTCGTGCGCCATCTCCGCCTTGTGCTGCTCGAGGCCGTTGAGCAGCTTCTCCGTCTCCATCCGCTTCTTGAAGAACGTGTCGAACTTGTCCACGATGCCTTGGGCCTGTTTCTCATAGGTGGTGATCGTGCCCTTCCGCTCGCGGACCTTCTCGAGGATGGAGTCCTGCACCTTGAGTATCTTCTCGCCGTGCTCCTTGGACGCCTTGATGAGCGGGTCGAGCTCCTCCTCCTTCTTGCGTTGGATGTCGTGCTGGATCGTGTCCGCGATCTCGTGGAGCCGTGCGAGCCGGTCCTCCTCGTCGGTGATGGACTTCCCCGCGTTGGCGATCTCGCCGTCGATGGCGTCGACCACCTCTTTCAGCGCGGCCAGCCGTTTCTGGAGCGAGGACTCCTTCTCCTCCATCGTCTTTGTTTCCTCGCGTTCCTGGGTGAGCTTCTCCTCCTCGCCCTTGATCTCGTGGAGGAGCTTCTCGTACCGCTTCTCTTCCGCGTAGAGCTTGCGGTGGACGTCGTCCACCATCTTCTCGTAGTCGACCTTCTGCTGGATGATGTCCTGGTCGATGGACTGCTTGAGGGACTCGTAGTGCTTCAGCTCGTCGAGCTCGTGCTTCACTTGGTCGATCTCGTCCCCGATGTCGCCCTTGAGCGAATTGTAGGCGCGCTTGATGTCCTCGAAGCCGGACGTCTCCTTCTCGAGCTGCTTGAGCGTCGTGTCGACCTTCCGGACGAACGCCTCTTTCTTCTGCTCGTACTCCTTGGATTTCTTCTCGACCTCGCGCTTCGTCAGCTTCTTCTCCACCAGGTAGGTCTTGCTGAGGCTGTACTCGATGCCGATAAGGCCTTCCTCGTCGAGGAACTCCGCCCACTCGCGCACCACGTCCTTGGAGACGCCGAGCTCCTTCGAGGCGTCCTCGAGCGCGATCTTCTTCCGTTCGGAGACGATCTCCACGAGCTTGTCCACGCCGGTCTCGATCTTCGCCATGGTTTTCCCAGCCGTCCGGGCGTTTAAATAGTTATCGTTGGGGAAATCGCCAGGAAGGAGATTCAGGAAAGGATCAAAAAGAATTCGAGAAGATTTCAAAGAAAAACAGTCGAGGAACGGTCCCTGCTCAGCCGCGATCCCCCGCTCAGCTGCTGTCTTCGCACGGCGACCACGTGTAGACGTGCATCGTCACCGGCTGGCCCGCGTAATAGACGACCTTGGTGAACTGGATGAGGTCCTTCATGCACCCGTTCACGCCGGTCACGTTGAGCGCCTCCTTCGTCTGATCGCCGAGACAGCAGCTGATGTAGTTGGCCGTCCCGTTCGGCACCCACTCCCCGACTGTTGCACCCTCGCATGCCTGAGGCACGGTGGCGTTGCAGAGCTTGGTGTTGCTGCACGCGACGCTGCATCGGTCCTCCCAGTCTGCGCAGTCGCTGCAGTCGCCGTCGTTCAGCGTGAAGTTCTGCTCGACGCGGCCGGCCATGGGGAAGCGGACGTTCAGCGTCTGCGCCCGGTACCCGTCCATGCGCGCCACCACGGAGTGGTTCCCTGACGACACGTTCGCGATCGTGTAGCCGCCGGAATAGTTCGTCAGGTTCGCGAACGCGCCGCTGATCGCGACGCTCACCGACGCGCCGTCCAACGGCGAACCGGACGAGTCAGTCACTCGCCCGTACAAGTCGGCGACCATCGGGCACGGGCCGAGATGTTCGCAGCCGTTCTGGTCGTTGCCGTCACAGTTCGAATACCCGGGACTGCAGTTGTACTCGCACTTCGGCGCGCTTCCCGGAGGCAGGCTGCAGTTCACGACGAGCGTGCGCGTCGTGTCGGCCGACAGGCTGACATCATCCCCCGGACACAGCGTCGAATTCGGCGGCACCGCGCCCGTGCACACGTACGGGACGCACTGCGTCAGGTTCGACGCGTTGAGATGATAATAATTCCAGCACGCGACCGTGCAGTTCGCGGCGCAATCCCCGTACGCGAGCGTCGTCCCGGAGTCGCACGAGGCGCCGCAAGAGCCCGCCGCGCAGATATAGGCTGGCGGCCCGTTGATGCAGATGCCGCTCGGGTCGGCGGGCGAATAGTACTGCGTCGGCTTCGCGCCGTCGCACGCGTTCGGCGTGCGCGGATCAGTCGAGTTGTACACCCACGAACACCCCGTCGTCGCCGAGCAGTTCGTGGGCGTCGTCTGCACCGAGCAGCACGACGACCCCATGGCGAGCGTCGCAGTACGATTGGAGCCCGACTGGTACGACCTCGTCGTATCCACGGAACACTTCCCCGTCAGCGACCCCGAGAAAGAAGCGGGAACCGCGCACAGGAAGGAGGCGGTGGTGCCGGACCAAGAAGAAGCGACGAACGTGCACGACGACCCGTTCACGGAGGCGAGGATGCTGTTCACGTTCGTGACCGACGACGTGCACTTCAGCGTCACGTTCTCCCCCGGACAGAACGACGCGTTGGCGAACGACGCCCCGGTCACCGCCACCGGACAACCGCTATCGCCATGCGGCGACGGACCCTGACCGCCACGATTCAACGTGTCATAATCCCACTGGCCGTTGCAGTTATTATCATACCCATCCGTGCACATCGTCGAACCGGACTCGCTCAGGCTCGTCGCCCACAACCAAGAAGAACCGGTATAATGGCATCGGAGCGTGGTGAGACCGCCGCATTGCCACGTCGACAACGAGCACTCATTGGCTGACGTGCACGACTGGGACTGCGGTCCGCACGAAGACGAGCTTGTGCAGACACCACTCTGACACACGGGGGAGAACTGCTCACGCGTCGCATTATTGTAATACGCATAATCATTGTATGTCTGCACGTTCGTGCACGAATCAGACGCGCACGGCGTCGCCGGACCACACACCGTCCCGTCCGCATTGTTCTGGCACGAGCCGCCGGAGCACGTCTGGCACACGCCACACGACCCGCAGCTACCACCGCAACCGTCAGGACCGCACGTCTTCCCCGCGCAGTTCGGCGTACATGTATTGCACGCCCCGTTGCTGCAACCATTGGGGCAATAGTTGCTCGTACTGCTCACTGCGCCGGTAGAATCACAGAAATATTCGTGGAGAGTATAGGCGTCAGAGCAGAAATCGGTGTAAGAATTGCTGCCGACAGTCACCGTCCCTTGCAAGTTGAAATTCTGGGTATACTGATCAGTCCCGTCATTGTCGGAGTCGGAACAGGTGCCGCCGCCGCTGCACGTGCCGCCACAGGTCGAGTCGTTCACGTACGAACCGCCGGTCGTCGGAACACAACTCGAACCGCTGCAAGCATACGACACCGTACAAGCATTATTGCAATTCGACGTCGTATAAGAACCGGAAGCATCAACAGCGCACAAACCGCCAGCACCGGAACAAGAATAATGAGTAGTGCCGCCGCTGCACGTGCCGCCGCTGCACGTGCCGCTCGAACAATACGTTCCATAACCACAAGAAGTGCCGCAAGAATCATTATACTGGTTGCCGCAAGCATAACTGGAGGCGGACAAGGATGAACAAGGCGTGGAGGGAGTCGGCGTGCAGGTGTTCGCGGAAGGCGACCAGGCGCTGGCGTTGCAGACCTGTGCAAGGCTTCCCTGGCAGTTGCCTGAGCCGCAGGTGATGGTCTGTTCAAGCTGTTTGGGAGTCGTCAGGTTCCAGGTCGCATAGATTACACTAATCTTATTTGGGTCAGCCTTCGCGTTTTGGCATTCTGTCGTGGAAGTGCTGACATATTTGTACTTGAAATTTGTACCGCTCTTATCGAGCTTGAATTTGCAGGAGGCGGGCAACCCGCCGGACGCGGGTATCCATTTCATGTATGTGTTGTAACTGTGACCGTTTTGCATCGTATTGACGCTGAAGCACTTGGTCTTGCCGATGCTAGCGAAGGTGTAGCAGACAGTAAACGGAGGAGCGCCGGCGTTAACGGCCACATCATTCGCGATTTGCGTCGTGGGGACCAGGATCCCGTCGACCACCCCGTCGCAGTTGTCATCGACGCCGTTGCATGTTTCCTGGTTGTCGTTCGAGTATTGACAGTAGCTGTAGCCATCGCCATCAGCTACGCAAGAACCGGTCAGGCAAGGCTTCGGGGGGTTTGTGCAGTCGCTATCTGATGTGCAAGAGACATTATCGTAGTAGTAGAAACCGCAAACAGGCGCGAACTGGTAAAGGACGCAGTTGCCGGAGATGTCCGTCTGTTCGCAATACCATGCGGCGCACATCGCGTGCGCCGGCTGCGGCGCATGCAACAGGAAGAAGAACGCGAAGACGATCAAGAAGAGACCGACGAACCGGAGAGTCCCCGTCAGGAATGAATGCTTGCCCACCACGATACTCGCCTCCCTCATGACCGTGAAGAGCACCCTGAAGACCATTGTTTTTAAATGTTGTGTCGAGCGCGGGAAAAAGCGGGCCGCGTTCAGAACCGCACGAGGTCGCCTTTCTTGAGTGAGAGCAGGCCTGCTTTCGTCTCGATCGCGTAAGAGAAGCGGGCTCGCGGCCGGTATGCGGCGAAGGGGCGGAAAGAGCATTTCGCGTCGACGACGCGCTTCCGTTCGTCGAGAAAATAGACGTCGATTGTCCAGAAGACGAAGAGCATGTGGAACCCGACGTTGACCTCGCGGCCGAAGTCGAAGACGTACGCGACGCCGTCCCGCGGCTTGCGGAACATCAGGCCCCAGCCCTGCGTCCACCCGTTCCGGAAGAAGATGAGGGCGGGCGTCCTGCCACGCGTGTCGGTGAGGACCATGATTGTCCTGGCGGAAGGGCGGTTTTTATGGTTTGTGATTGCGCCTCTGCCGCGGATTCGCTCCGCGGTCTTGCCGGCTGCTCGCGTCTCGCTGTGCTGATTGAGAGACCTCCTCCCCGTAGGTCCTCGGTAGCGGGACGCTACCGGGACCACGGCGAGCCTCGTGCTCGCCTGTGGGGGCAACCCCCCGTCGGCCTTCGCCGTTCTTTTCTTCACGCTCACCCTTTGGCCGGCGAGACATCATCCGCGATGAATCCTCGCTCGAAGAAGGGAGGCGGGACGCTGCATCTGTCGAGGGCGGCTGTTCCGCTCAGCAGATGGTCGCGTTGAGCTTGCTGAGGCCGTAGTCATGCGCCGGGTCGTCGTAGTGCGTCGCGTCCAGCTTGAACCAGGAGGGGAGCGGGCTTCCCTCCGTCGGGCAGTAGAGCGTCGCGTTCCGTCCGGAGAAGTAGTACGCGTCCACGGTGGAGCGGTCGGTGTAGACCGGGAGCCCTTGCGCGTTGAGGTCGTCGAGATTGATGATCGAGGCGATGCCGTACTTCGACGTGCCGTTCAGGTCGCCCTGGAGGCGTTGGAGGTAGCTCGGCGCGTACGGGTCTTCGCGGTAGTAGCCCTGCTGGATCTCGTCGTCCAGGTTCGCGGTGTTGTTCCCCGTGACGAGGTCGGAATTGTTGTAGGGGCTCTCCCGGATCGTGTTCGGCAGCTTGCCGTCGGTGGAGACGCTGTACGCCGGGTCGCGGAGGTCGAGGATCGAGACCTCCGTGGTGAACCATTTCTGGTAGTCCCAGCGGGCGAGTCCGCGCGTGTCCGTCACGTTGACGGTCATGAGGAACGAGACGTCGATGCTCCATGGCGTCGATTGGTTGAGCGCGATGTCCTGCACGGTGACGTTGAGCGCGATCCCCTGCTGCCGCGCCTCGTCGTTGACGCGGCCGAGGTAGTCGCCGAAGGTGCTGTTCGTGAGGATGTCGTACGGCTGCCCGTCGACCGTGCCGTTCATGAACGCCTCGATGAAGAGCGGCGTCGCGTTCGTGACGTACACGCCTTCCTGACTGGTGTACTGCTCGATCGCGATCAGGCTGCGGAAGCCCGCGATGTACGTCGCCCGCGGCACGTCGCCGTGGAAGTCGCTCAGGAAGTCGCTCATCGCCTGGATGCGGGTGACGACGCTCCGGCTCCGCTCCTCGCCCGTCGGAAGGGTCCGCGCGTACATGATGGCGAGGAGGATGGCGACGATGAGGAGCGCGGAGATGAGGTAGACGACGCCCCGCCGTCCGGGAAACGCGGTCATCGGTCCACCTCCAGCGCCGCTTCCGTCGGTCCCCAGAGGTAGGGCACCTGCTGGACGAGCGTCACGATGATCTCGAGGTCCTGCTGGTCGAGGTTGACGAAGACGCGGCCGTCGCCGTTCAGGTCGAGCTGCTGGAGGATGTGGTAGACGCCGTAGTCGTACGCGTCGTTCGGGTCGTAGCTGCCCGTGCCGTGGCTCGCGTTCGTGTACGTGCAGTTCTTCGCGCCCGTGTAGGTCGAGGGGATGGAGAAGTTGAGGAAGTGGCCGTCCTCGAACTCCACTTCCCAGTTGCACCCTTCCGTCGTCGAGAGGACGGCGCTCCGGGGGATGGTGCTGTTGATCATGCCCGTGTAGATGATGGAGTTGTTGCCGCTGCAGTTCGTCGCGTTCCCCGAGTTGTCGGCGATCATCATCCTGATCGTGTTGTTCGTCCCGTTGAGGAGCGCGGCGGGGATGGCGACGAGGAACGGGTCGCCGAGCGTGACGAAGTCGGCGTTGTAGTCGCTCAGGTTGTAGACCGGCTGGCCGTTGACCGAGAGGAAGGTCGTCCAGTACGGGCCGGAATAGCTCGTCACTGCTGCGTCGGTGATCCTGAGGCCGGGCGGGATGGCGAGCGTCGTCGTGCAGTTCGCGAACTGCGGCGTCTCGAACTTCACCTGGATCTCGTTCGGCGACGGCGGCGTGACGATGGGGGTGTAGTTGAAGCTGAGCGTGCTGCCCGCGAGGAGGTGGCTCGGGGCGTAGCTTCCGTTGATGACGAGCGTCTGCGCGGAGAAGTTCGCGATGAGGAGTATCTGGTCGCTGATGTTCTGGTATATCTGTTCCAGCTGCGAGACGTTCGTCGCGTCGTAATAGAGGGAGGAGTTGCACGCGACCTGCTGCAGCAGCGTCTTGTTCGCGTCGGCGCCGAAGCCGATGGTGAAGACGGTGATGTTGTAGTTGTCGCACGCGTTCTGGCCGGCGTCGATGGTGGACTGCGGCGCGCCGGCGGTGTCGGCGGTGCCGGCGTAGTCGTCGAAGTTGTCGCAGCGGTAGTTCGGCTGTCCGTCGGTCATCACTATCATGAACCGCTTGTTCACGGAGCCATTGAGCATGTTCTTGGCGCGGTTGATGCCGCAGCAGATGCACGTGCCGCCGTTCGCGGTGTAGCCGTCGATCTGCGTGCCGAGCGCCGCCTGGTCGGTGGTGAGGTCCATCGCGTTCGTCACCTGGTCGTTGAAGCTGTCGAGGCCGACGCGGTCGCCCGAGACGTTGAGGATGATGGACGCGGCGAGCTTGTCCGCGGACTGCGCGATCTGGAGCTTGGTCCGGTTGCAGATCGTCGCGGTCGGCGTGGAGTAGCTGCCGGCCGTCCAGCCGGGGTTGCAGGCGCCGCACTCCTGGTTGCTGCAGCTCCCCGGGTAGGCGCACTGCAGGTAGTAGGAGAAGAACCACCAGCTGCACTTGTACTTGCAGAGCAGGCCGGTGTAGTTCTCGCCGCAGTCGCCCATGCTGCCGGAGACGTCGGTGACGAGCGTCGTGTCCGCCGGCTGCCCCGCCTGGACGAACGTGACGTTGGTGAAGTTCGTCGTGCCGAGGCGGAGCGGGATCGTCGCCGGCGCCCAGGAGAGGTTGTGCGCCTCGAGGATGATGTTCTGGGTCGCGTTGCTGCCCGGGCTGCTGAAGACCGTCTGGTTGCCGATCCTGAGGAAGACGGTGTAGTTGCTGTCGTACGAGAGGTTGAGGTACCAGTCGGTGATGATGCCTGGCGCGTAGAACGAGTCGTACAGGTTGATGATCCCGTCGATCTGCGGGAAGGCGTACTGGCCCCAGCCGGTCGGCGTCGTCGAGTCCTGGAACGCGTCGGTGAGGTAGCTGAGCTTGAGGTAGCCGCCGGCCACGTAGGAGTCGGCGAGCGCTCCCCGCTCGACGAGGGTGATATTGTTCATGCCGGGGACGATGTCCCCCTTGCAGCCGGTGAGGTTCCACGCCTGCACGGTCATCAGCGTGGCGTCGCTGGTGAGCGTCGTGCACGCCGCGCCGTTGACGAGGAGGTCGAAATCAGCGACGGTGTCGAGCTGCGCGGTGATGTCCGTGATCGCGGTCGCGTTGACGTCCGAGGGGACGGGGCCGAGCTGCACGGTGATGTTGCCCTGGCCGGTGAAGCCGCCGAAGTACGCGATGACAAAGCTCTTCTTGTCCCTGATCCGCTTCAGGTAGGCGGTGCTGGTGCTGCCGGAGAGCGCCTCTCCCTGCTGGATGCCGGTGATCATGCGCTGCGCCGCCGCCCGTTCGCCGATGGCGCCGCTCCGGTTCTGCTGGAACAGCGCATCCCCGCCCATGCTGAGCGTGACGCCGACATCGCCGGGAAGGAGGCCCTGGAGCGCGTCGCGGCTGAGGTTGACGGCGAGCCCGGTCTGGTTCGTCGCCCAGAGGTCGCCGATCGCCTGGAGGACGGACACGGAAGGGTCGGGGATGGTGCCGTTGCTGACAAGCTGCTGGGCGAGCGTGCTGTTGAGATCGCCCGCCCTGATCGTCGAGAGAGCGAGGAGCGCATCCTGGGCGTAGTGGCTCGTCTGCGTGAACGGCGGCGCTTCCGCACGGAAATGGAGCGCGACGACCAGGGCGGCGAAGAGGAGGAGGCTGGCGAGGAGCGCGTCGAGCGTGAAGAGGATGGCCCGCCGGCCGCCGTGCCCTGTCCTCGCGTTCGTGGTCATTCGTGCAGCACCGTTCCGTCAGTCTTCATCGTTTATCGTTTATCGTCGTTCAACACCCTCGTCGTTCAATGTCCGCTCCGCACATCTCATTCTCATCGGTTCTCCCACACCGTGACCGTCATGATGAGGATGCGTCCTTGGTAGGCGACGAGCCGCCGGACGGCGACGAGGTGCTGGACGCCCGTCGAAGGGATGGCGACCGCGGCGCAGTCGGCCGAGTCCTGCAGGCTGGTCGCGTTGAGGCGGTCGGCGGTGTAGTTGAGGAGCGGCTCGCCGGTCCCGTTGATCGTACCCGCGAGGCCGCCCAGGTAGTAGACGTCGCCGTCCCCGTCCGTGAAAGCGGCGGCGTAGTCCTGCTCCGCGGTGGACGCGACGAGCGACTCGTAGCGCGACTCGTTCGTGAAGGAGATCATGGAGGCCGTCGCCGGGATGGAGCTGATGGTCTGATTGGAGAGGTTGAGGAACGTGTCGTTCACCCCCGTCCCGGCCGCGCTCGGCGAGAGGTTCGCGGGCGTGAGGTTGAGGCCGTAGAGCTCCGGCAGGCTGACGTTCCCGATGAGGAAGAGGGTGCCGCCGCGCTGCACGAAGTCCTCCAGGTCCGCGGCCTTCTGGGCGTCGTACGGCGGGGTCGTCGCAGAGAGCCGCGGCTCCTCCATGACGATGAGGTCGTAGTTCGTCCGGTCGGTGAGGAGCGCTCCCAGCCGGTCGCCCTCATAGACTGTCGCGTTGAGCGCCTCCATCGCGGGGAGGAGCTGCTCGCCGCCGGCGTCGTACGCGTAGTACGCGGTCCGGACCGGCCGCCGGAGCGGCGTCTGCTGCGCGCTCACCGACGGGCTGCCGATGAAGCAGGAGGCGCCAATCGGCACGTAGGAGCCGTCCCGCTCCTGGAGCGTGATCGCGTACTCGTACCTCGTGTCGAGGAGCGCCTTGCTGCCGTCGTAGTCGCCCTGGGCGAGCGCCGCCAGGTATCCTGCCTTGCGCATGCTCAACCCGTCGTCGGTGAGGAGGCCTGCGGAGATGACGTCATCGCTGCGCCATGAGGGAGGGTAGCCCGCGCCCATGAGCCGCTGGGAGACGGCGTCCGCGCTCCGCGCCACGTCGCTGAAGTCGTCCGGGACGAGGACGGTCTTGACGAGCGTGGAGAGGACGACGAGGAGCGCGAAGAGGAAGAGGAGGAAGCCGACGGTGTAGTCGAAGGTCCAGACCTGCCCCCGCCGCGCGGCCCTCGTCCTCGTCATGGTCTTCTCCTCGACACCGTATTCAGCTCGATAGGATGTACGGAATATAAATAATGGAATATATATTTTTAAATAATTTTTATTAAATATATCATTGAAAATGTATCTTTTATAATGTATTGTTGCCGGGCATCATGGTTGCGTGATGATGATGGAGCCGCCGATGGTCTTGATGGTGTCGCTCCCGATGGCGAAGGAGCCGCTCACGGGCGGGATGTCGCGCGAATAGGTCGTGCCGTCGTCGAAGGAGAGGGTGAGCGTCGAGGCATCGTTCGCGATCGCGTACTGCCTGCCGTCCAGCTCGTCGGGGAGGAGGATGGTGCGCCGGTAGCCGTCCTGCACGTTGGAGGCGAGGAGGAGCTCCTGCTGGAGCGAGGAGGCCTCGTCCTGGAGCGCAGCGAGCCCGGTCTGCCGGGAGGCGTACTCGAGGTAGGCGGCGACGAGGATGAGGACGACGGCGAAGAAGACGAAGGCGAGCATCACCATGAAGGAGAACTCGACCGCGATCTGTGCCGCGCGCGCCATCGTTCAGCCCTCCGTCACGTTGACCCGGCCGTCCGGGAGGGCGGTGACGACGAGCGTGTGCGGCCCCTTCGTGATGCCGACCGAGCCGGTGAGATTGGCGGCGCTCCACCCGTTCTGGTCGTAGTCGCCGTGGGACGAGGAGACAGTGAACGTGACCGACGTCCCTTGGAACGAGACGGACTCCACATCGGCCGGGAGGTCGACGGTGATGGTGCGTGAGCTCGGCGCGCCGAGGTAGTAGACCGTGTCCGCGGCGTCGACGATCTGCGTGGCCGCCCGCTCGATCGAGGCGCTCGTCACCTGGTCCTGGAGCTGCGCCGTCTGGGTGAAGTAGAGGATGATCAGCGGCAGGGCGAGGAGGAGCGCGAAGCCCATGACGAAGAGGTACTCCATCGAGACCTGTCCGCGGCAGGAGAGCGGACGGCGGACGCGGAAGGGCGCGCTGCGTTGCCGACGGAGAAGCCCACCTCTTTCCATGCGGTGCTTCCGGGACGGCCGATATTTAAAGGTGATGGTGGAAAGAGAAAGACAGGCGGATGGAGCGCCGCCCCCGTCCTTAAGGGCGAGCATCCTTCGAAGAGAGGGGCGGGCGCGTCGCGGGGGACGCCCCCACGGGGATGCAGCGCCTACGAGCAAAACAGTGAGATGCGAGCAGGACGGGGCGGCGCGGAACGAACAGTAGACGAACGAACAGTAGACGTAAGAAATAGTGAAGAGAGATTCTCACTCCGCCGCTTTCCGTTTCTGGACGAAGGACGGGACGTTCGCCGCGGGCCGTTTCTCGCTCGCGGCCTTCTGCGGCACGAGTTCGGCGCGGCGCGCCTCCTCGGGGTGGAGCTCCTTGTACTGCCGCCGGTAGTCCGCGTACCGGTCCTCAGGGCTGTATTTCGGCGGCCGCGGCGGCACCCGCCGGGAGCCGCAGGAGCACGCCTCCCCGAGGCCGTAGCTGCCGCACGCGGGGCAACGGAGTATCTGGCTCGCCATGGGCGCGCAAGAACCGGGGAACGTTAATAAATCTTCTGCCGGAAGGGAATCACTCCCTCGCGAACGCGACCGCGCCACCATCGGTCCGCTTGACGATCGCTTCCGCGGCGGCGACCGCCCGGTCGAGGACCGCTTCGGCCTCCTTGTACTCCTCGGCAGTCACCTCGACCTTGTAGCCGCCGCTGCCGAGATAACGGATCAAGACGCGCTTGTCGGTCTGCTCCGCGGCGGCGAGCGCCGCCTTCACCTTGTCGACGCCGTCCTCCGCGTACGTGGAGAGGGAGAGCGTGCCGCTGATCGTGACGGACTTCGGCTTGATCTTGTCGACGACGCGCGCGATGAGGGGCTCGAGGTATTCCGTCGGGATGGCGAGCGAGCGGAGGTCGCCTTCGCCGTCGACGTGCTCCTGGAACGCCATGTGGATGTACTCGTACTGCTCGAGGATCGGCTTCGCGATGGCGTCGTACAGCTTCTTCGGCTCGATCTTGAGCTCGGCGGCCATGTTCTCGATGATCTTCTCGGCCTTCTGCTCCTGCTTGATCAGCATGTTCTTCTCGCGGCGCTGGTTCTCATTGGCGCGGCGGAGGGAGAGGTCGATGTGGCCGCGCTCCTCGTTGATGCGGAGGACCTTGCAGACGATCTTCTTGTTCTCGACGACATAGTCGCGGATGTTCCTGATGCGGCCGGGCGCGACCTCGGAGATGTGGATCATGCCGCTCTTGCCGTACTCGTCGAGCACGCAGAACACGGAGTTGTACTGGACGCCGGTCACGGTGCACATGACCAGCTCGTTCTCCTCCGGGTAGCCGTCCTTGTGGTAAAACATGCCTCCGGGGCAACCGGCCGTGCTTTATATAGTTTCCGAGAGAGAAACGAGGGAAACAAGGATTTTTTCAGTCGTATCAGCGTCTTCAGCAGCATCGTCGCCTTGGCACGAAACCCGGGCGCGAAGATGGTCGAGCGTTTTTGCGAGACCATGATCCTGAGCGCCCGACGAAACCTCGGACCGGAGGGAGATTGGCTAGGCCGCGACGATGCTGTGCAGGGAAAAAAACGAAGAAGAAGAAAATGATGCGAAGAAGAACGGAAGAGGAAGAAGCGAAGAAGAGAGAGAAACGAGAAGAAAGGAGAAGTCCTACTCGAGGACTTCGAGGGCGCGCGCGACGACCTTCGTCTTGCCGCCGCTCGGCTCGGCGAGGACCTCGCCGCAGACGAGGCACTTGACCGTGGTGGCGGTCTTGCCGAAGACGATCTGCTCGTTCTTGCACTTGTTGCAGCGCAGCTTCAGGAACTTGCTCGTGGGATTGTTCGCCATGATGACATCCTCCGTGGAACGGGATGCCCTCGAGGAACAGGGGGGCTTTTATAAGGGTTGTGGTCGGGGGAAGAGCGTCATCGCCGCCTTGGCATGATGGCCGGGCGCGAACATCGAACATGCGGGAGCGACGAGTTATACGAGTCGGCCAGGAACGTAGCGACTGGCCCTGAGCGACCGCATAATCGTGAGCGCCCGACAATCGTCCCGGGCTGAGCGAGGGCAGCTTAGGCCGCGGCGATGATGCGAGGAACCGGGAGAAGAGAATGACGGACGCAAACGTTTTTAACCTCCGAAGACGAGGAAGGCGTCATGGACGGGATGAAGGCGCGGCTGTTCGCGCTCGCCGCAGTCGCGGTGTTCGGGCTCTTCCTCCTCAAGGGGGTGACGACGGGCTTCGTGGTGAGCGAGAGCTGCTGCACGCCGCAGACGCAGGGGTGCGTGGCGGAGAAGGCGTGCCCGTTCCTCCAGCAACCAGCGGTCGTCGACGACAGCAGCGTCGTCGGGTTCCTGATCCTCCTGACTGCCGGGGCGCTCGTCGTCGGCGAGGTCGCGTGGCGGCGGCAGAGAAGGAAAGGGAAAGAAGGGATGACGATGCGCGTCGTCTAGACGAACTCGACCTTCTTCGCGCGGAGGCCGCCTTTCTGGACGGACATCTTCTTGCACTCGGTGCACTGGTAGCGGAAGTCGGTCTTCTTGGAGAGCTTCTTGCCGGTCATCTTCGGCTTGGGCGGCTTGGAGTACTTGCCGAGATTGCCTGAGCCGCGGCGCTCGCCCCTGAGGCGGACGCGCACCTTGCTGCCGATGCTGAGCGGGTGGCTCTGGTTCCTGCCGCGGCTCTTCGACTGCGTGACCTTGTGCAGCGTGTGCTTGTTGCACCGCGGACAGTGCCGGTTCATCTGCTTCGGGACCTTCATGGCAGCGCTGGAACAGGGAGCCATTTAAAAACCTTACTGTTGGACGGGGGATGGCGTCCGAGCAGAAACGCGGAAACGGAAGGGAGAGGGGAAGAGAAAGGGACGAAAGGAGGAAAGAAGAAAGGGGAAGAAAGGATGAGCGGAATAAGCAGGAAATTACCATATAGAAGGAAATTTGTGCAAAGCAACTTATATAAAGAGCGGGGACGCAGGACGAGCCATGGAAGTCAACGGGAAGACCCTCACGCTCTGGGCGGCCATCGTCGCCCTCATCATCCTCACTATCATCTTCTGGGCCAGGAGCGAAGCGAACGTCGCGAAAGCCGACGCCGCGAACGAGATGAGCACAGCCCTCGTCGGCCTCTTGACGCAGCAGGGCTACCAGCGGGCGTACCCCGCCTGCCGGACGATCGCCCCCGGCAATTATCCCGCGCTCGAGGCGTGCCTGCAGCAGGCGAAACAGGGAGCGGACCTCACGACGCTGTTCGAGCGGAGCGACCTCCAGAAGCCGGACGCGAAACGCAACCTCACCGGCTACATCGTCATCGAGAACACGCGCGGCGGCCGCACCTTCGCGAGCGCGAACTTCACGCTCAGCCACAACAACCAGGAGATTGCGCAGGGCTGCGTCACGCCCGGGGACATCGCGCCCGGCTACACGTGCCGGTTCGACTTCACCCAGCCGTGCGCCGCGGGCGACAACCTCGAGATCAAGTACGACGGCCAGCGCGCGTATCTCGAGACGTGCTGAATCCTTCTCCGTGTACCGTTCAAGCACCAAATCTCATACTCAGGAGATCATTGTTGTGCGAGCCCGGTCCGCGCCAGGCGCGGTCGTGCGTGATGGACTGTGCGTCGTCGACGCACACAAGTCTCACGCAGAAAAAAATGATGATAACGAACCGATA
>DAHXMN010000030.1 GCA_027371725.1 Candidatus Woesearchaeota archaeon
GGCGTCGACGCGCTCTGGGCGAACAACACGGACCGGCCGACGAGGACCGCCACCTTTGTCCTCTACGGCACGAACGTCACCGACGTCCCCGTCATCGACTCCGACTCCACCGGCAACTTCGTCACCGGCGTCTTCTGGGACTCCTGGTACGACGCAAGCCACAACACCGAGTACGACACGACGGACAAGGAGCCCCTCGTCTTCGTCACCCCCATCATGCAGGGCAAGACGAGCGACTACGGCATCGACGACTACGTGGCGAGGATCCCCTCCCTGCTGCGGAGCTACGCCAACCAGTCGGAGAGCACCATCTCCATCTACTACGAGATCAACTGAACGCTCTACTTCTATGAATCATTTCCAGTCTCCGTCCTCCGCAGCGCCGTCCCCGTCCTCAGTCGCTACGGCTCCTGATCCTCGCGTTCTACGAACGCGAGTCTTACGGGCGAGCATCCCTCAGAAAAAAGAAGCGGGCGCGTCGCGGGGGTCGCCCCCTACGGGGAGGCAGCGCCTACGGACGAACAGCAAGATGCGAGCAGGACGGGACGGCGCAGGGGGCAATGTTATATCGTGCGTTCTACCGTCGCAACGTTTATAAACAACCGCGCCCCGAAGCAGGGAAAAAGGGGTGGGCCAGTGGTCTTCAAGACCATCGCAGACAACGTCAAATCATTCTTCCTCAAGGAGGATGAGCTCGAGCGCGAGCCGAAGAAGGCGCCGGACGCCGCCGTCGAGCTCTTCGAGAAGCCCGCCAGCCACGCGATCGTGAGCCATAACCTCAAAGGGCCGCTCCCGACGAGCGAACGGCCGAAGCCGGCGACGCAGCCGCTCCCCTTCTCCGCGGCGCAGCTCCGCGAGCGGCTCGGCCAGCAGGAGCAGCGGCCCGCACAGCCCTCCTTCTCGGCGGCGCAGCCGCAGCCCCCTCAGCCGTCGCAACAGGCCTTCCCCGTCCCGGCGCGGCAGCCGGCGAAGCCGCTCATCACCGAGGAGGACATCAGCTCGCAGATCGCGGAGTTCGAGCAGGCGATCAACTCGATCCCGGGCGAGGACGGCAGCAGGCTCCCCCTCTCGATGGCCTCCGTCCACGCCGCCGTTCCCTCTTCTCCGGCCGCCTCTCCGAAGAGGGGCCTGCGCCTCGACGAGGGGTTCTTCGCCGAGTTCGAGCGCTACCTCCGCGACAAGGGCTATGACGTGGACGAGTCGCTCCTCTCCGACGAGGTCCTCGTCCGGATGCGGCTCCACCACGCGCACCGGCTCGAGCACGACAAGCATCACGAGCGGAGCGAGGCGCTCGAGGAGGCGCTGGGCCGCAAGCTCGCCGAGCTCCAGGCGCTGGAGCGCGACTGGACCGCGCACCAGGAGGAGGTGATGGTCGCGAACGACCGGATCGACGAGCTCGAGGAGGAGATCGCGAAAC
Source organism: Candidatus Woesearchaeota archaeon (assembly GCA_027371725.1). Classification (GTDB taxonomy): domain Archaea; phylum Nanobdellota; class Nanobdellia; order Woesearchaeales; family UBA525; genus UBA153. The sequence continues at coordinate 1,418 of DAHXMN010000030.1, forward strand.
GCACCGCGGAGCTGAGGGAGCTCGTCTCCTCCTTCAAGGCGCACGCTTCCAGCGAACCGGAGCAACTCGTGCCGGCGCTCCCGGAGACGACGCCTCCGTCGGTCTCATCCCCTGTCGCCCTCCCTTCCATCGTCCCTCCCTCTTCCCTCACTCCCCTGTCTGGGCCCGCTTCCGCCCCTTCGACGTCTCCGACCATCTCCTCTCCTTCCACTTCGTCTTCTTCCCCTTCGCCCGTTCCTGACTTATCCGTCCCTTCTTCTTCCTCTCCTTCTCCTGCGCCGTCCTCTCCCGTGCCTTCTTCCCCGACGGCCGAGACGGAAACGTCGCCGTCACCAGTCTCCTCCGCGCAGCCGGCTCCGGACGAGCGGTTCTTCCTCGCCGACGGCCGCGCGCTCGCCTCGCTCGCCGAGCTCCGGGATGCGCTCCCCTCGATGGACGATACGGTCTTCCACCACCATGTCCGTCCTGAGCGGAACGACTTCGCGAATTGGATCAGGGGCGTCTTCAAGGACGAGCGGCTCGCGGCGTGGGCCGAGCGCGCCCGGAACAAGTACGAGCTGGCTGCGCTCCTCTCCGCCGGGTAGGTCTCTCTGCCTTCTTCTTCCCCTCTTCCTTTCTCTTCTTCCTCAGTCTATCCGTTCGCTTCCCGTCCAGAGATATTTCTCACCACTTGACCATTTCAACCCTTCGTTTATATATTGTTTTTAAAATAACAACCATCTAATCAAAAGATTTATATATAAGTATACATAAGTGTATACCAAGATACACCGACTCCCGTCGGTGGCATCGTTGCGACAAAGGTGGAAGCTGACCGGATTCTCGGTTGCTTCGAACGGTAACTGGTAACGAGGCGGGACCGCCGCGACGACGGCCCCCTGAGCACGGAGCGGAGAGCAGAGACTCTTCTCTCCAGGAAAAAATGCGACAAAGGTGAGAAGAAATGGATGCCTTCCGGAAGAACATACTGCTTTTCGCGACCATTCTCGCGACGCTCCTGCTCCCGCTCGCGGCGCTCGCGGCCAGCACGCCGAACGCGCCGTCGACGCTCATCGTCGAGTCGAGCAGCACCTTCGACCAGAACAACTATCCGGCGAAGCCGGTCGACGCGCTCGCCGGCAACATCACGCAACTCACGCTCACGGCGATCTCCCAGACGCGGGCCTGGCAAGGCTACTGGGGGAACGTCTCCGGCACGATCACGTTGGACGACGCGAGCAACTACACGTTCTACAACTGGTCGGCAGCCGAGCCGCGCGGCTACATCTACGCCACGCTCGTCAGCGCAGGCGTCCCCAGCTGGCTGAACGTCCAATGCTTCGACAAAGCGAACAACGCCTCGCTCTTCGACCAGTACTACGGCATCAACCCGGACGACTACGACAACGTCACGAACACCTACAACACGACGCTGGACGCGCTGCCCGCCCCGCAGACGGTCTACATCGTGAACAACAGCTTCACGACCTGCCCCGCCACCACGATCTGGCAGAGCGACGCCTACCAGCCGGGCAACTTCGTCAACTACCTGATGTACGACTCCTCGGCCGCACAGGGCAACCAGTCGTGGGTCTTCGGCACCGTCATCGAGAACAAGAACATCGGCAACAAGACGGACATCCCCTGCTACAACGGCCAGCTCTGCGACTTCCAGCTCCTGGTGGGCGAGAACGGCCACGGCACCAACACCGGGGTCACTCCCTACTACGTCTGGGTCGACCTGAGCGGATGAGCCGGGAGCCTCGGCGGACGGCCTTTTTCCCCTTTTCTTTTTTTTCCTTTCCTCTTCCAAACCCTTTCCGAACCCCCTTTCCGGAACAGGCACAAGCAGGCACACGGACCGGAATGACCACCGGCGGACGAGAACCATAACGAGAACCACCCGATCCCGCTCCTCGACATCCACGGACCCTCACAACCATCCATCCCCGTCAACGACCGAATCCCGTCAACGACCGAATCAACCAGTAACGAACAACGGTGAACGCAGCATGACGACCAGGAACCACGGACGGAACGCCTTCGCGACGACGCTCGCGCTCCTCTTCGTCTCCTCCGCGCTCTTCATACTCCTCCCGACGGGCGTGACCGCGCTCCCGTCCGGCGCCACCATCACCAACTACTCGACAGTCACCCGCGGCATCGGCACCCCCGGCAACCGGACGGACGTCGGCGGCACCATCACCACGATGGAGCTCTCCGGCATCCAGCAGGACACCTACTGGAAGGCGTACGTCGGGAACGTGAGCGGCGTCCTCACCTTGGACGACGCCACCGGCCACACGATCTATAACTGGCAGCTGACCGGCCTCTCGCTCACCGGCAAGGTCTTCGCGACGAGGAACGGTTCCATCACCTTCAGCGGCATGGAATGCGCCCAGCCCGCGACGATCGTCGCGGAAGAGAACTTCAACAACATGAGCGCCATTGCGGCCGACAGCATCAACCGCACCTTCAACGAGACGACCCACGAGTCGTTCTACGTCGGCGCGACGCCGATCGCGAACAGCACGTGCCCGAGCACCACCACCTACATCAACAGCGCGCAGCAGAACGTGAGCGAGAACGCCAGCTTCCAGGAGGTGCTCCTCCAGGACGCGGACGCGAACGTCGTCTACACCACGATCCTCACGAACGGCACGGCCGGCTTCGACGGCAACCAGTACGACTTCCAGATGATCGTCGGCGAGAGCGCCGTCAAGAGCACGCCGACGACCTACTACTTTTACACGGAGATAGGATCCTGAGGACTGAGACTATGGAACGAATTGGCATCCTGCGGCATAAGGTATTCGCTCTGAGCGTGCTCTCGCTCATACTCATCGTCCTCGCCTATAACGCGCTCTTCTCCTTCAGCTACTCCGTCGGCCCCAATTACCGGAATGTCTCCGTCGACACGCGCGTCAACATCACGCAGTCCCTTCCCGAGGTGCTCAACGTCATGATCGACAACCCCATCACGCTGAACGCTGGCGGCACCCGCACGGTCTCCTGCAACGCCTCGATTAGGGACTGGAACGGCGGCAACACCATCTCCAACGTCACGGCGGTCCTCTGGAACAACGTCTCCGTCACGCAGGCCTCGCCGGACGACAACAACAACCACTACACCAACCTGAGCTGCCAGAACACGAGCATCAACGGCTACTACGCGAACTTCACCTGCAACTTCAGCGTCTACTACTACGCCGATGCGGGCAGCGGTTGGATCTGCAACGTCACCGCGACGGACAGCTACTTGTTCAACGTCAGCGTCGGCAGCTCAAGCTCAAACTCCAACCTCACGACAATCAACCAGCTCCTCGCGCTGAACGTGACCTCCTTGGTCGACTACGGCAACATGGCGGTGGGCGACACCTCCGGCCCGGAGGAGGCGAACGTCACGAACTTCGGCAACCAGAACATCAACGTGAGCGTCCTCGGCTACGGGAACACGAGCGGCGACGGCCTCGCCTTCGTCTGCCAGATCGGGAACATCACCGTCGCGAACGAGAAGTTCAGCCTGAACCAGACGGACACGTACGCGAACTACGTCGCGCTCAGCACGGCCTACCAGATGATCGGCGGGCTGACGCTGCCGCAGCAGACGAACGACAGCCAGCAGGTGATCAACAGCACGTACTGGCGCCTGTACGTCCCGCCGAACCCGTTCGGCCAGTGCAACGGCACCATCGTCTTCCAGGCGCAGAGCTCATAGATGCACGCTTAGCTACCATCTTTGTTACCACCGAACAGCCGCGCGAGCGGCCCGGGCCTTCGGGCCCGGTTTTTCTTTTTCTTCTCCCTCACTCGACGATGCGTTCTCGTGATGGTCGATTCTAATAAGAACCAATTCTAAGAAGAACCGCCCATAGAGCCCTTCCTCCTGCGCCACCGCCACTCGCGCAGGCGCGGCAGGGAGCGCCGGCGATTCGCTTCCGCTTCTCGCTCCACTCGCTCAGCAGGATCGAGGAGTTGATCTGCGCGGTATGCGCGTCCGTCCGGGGGAAGTTGCCGAGCAGCCGCTTCGACTCGTAGCCGCGGCCAATCTTCTTGAGCGTGTCGGCGCAGAACGCCGCGTCCCGCACCCGCCAGAACCGGTAGTCAAACGTCCGTCCGTGCCGACTTGCTCGGGCAGCGAGGTCGCGAGGATGGCATTGATGCGCCGACAGTCTCGTCGTCTTTTTTTCTGAATCTTACATAATAAGTAATAAATCTTACATAATAATTATAATTATTTATAAAATTGAAAATATTTATAAATAAAATCTTACAAGATAAGATAACAACGGCTGCGCGAGGGGCGTGGCGGCAGCCGATGACGATCGGCAGCCGACGACAGGGAACAGAATGGCGCAGGGACGACGCGGCACAGGCGACAGCAAGGGAACGGTCATCTATGCCACGTCGCACGCTCTCGTCGTCGAGCCGCCCGCGCCCGATTCCTTCTCGCCCGTCCCCTTCTCATCGTCCAATTTCCCATCTTCCAATGCAGCCGCGCCCGTCCCGCTCTCGATCTTCTCGTCCCGGCTGAGCGGCCTCCAGGCGATCGTCCGCTACCTCCACGACGCGAGGAAACTCCCCTTCTCGGAGATCGCCTCCCTTCTCGGACGCGACCCGCGCACTGTCTGGAGTTCGTACGCGCAGTCGCGCGGCGTCGCGTTCCGCTACGAGGAAGATGGCTTCGTCGTGCCCCTCGCGCCGTTCGCGCGCCGCGACCTCTCCGTCCTCGAGACGCTAGTGGCCTATCTCAGCGGGCTCGGCTTCCCGAACGCGGAGATCGCCAGGATGCTCGGCCTCGATCCCCGCACGACCTGGACGGTCAAGCGCCGCGCCGAGAGCAAGCGCATGACGGAGGCGGTCCCATGAACCGCTCCGTCTCCCTCACGGCCGCGCTCGCGCTCCTGCTCGTCGTCTCACTCATCGCCCTTCCGCTCGTCACGGCGGCGCCGACGGGCGCAGGAATAACGTACAACAGCACCGAGACCGTAGCGCCGGCGGCGGCCGCCTCGCTGACGACGGCGGGGGGCAGCTTCACGACGCTGGTGCTCAACGCGACGACGCAGACGCCGCGCTGGAAAGCGTACGTCGGTAACGTCACAGGCACCTTCACGCTGCAGAACGCGCAGAACTACACGATCTACGACTGGCTCGGCTCCTACACTGCGGGCGAGGTCTACGCCTCGAGGAGCGGCAGCGTCGACTGGAGCACGGTCGGCTGCGTCCAGAACGCCTCGGTGACCGCCGAAGACGCGGCGCTGAACATCAGCGAGGCGAGCGTGGACAGCATCAACAAGACCTTCAACCGGACCGTGCACCGGGGCTTCTATGTCGGCACGACGCGGATCGCGAACAGCACGTGCCGCGCCATCGCCACCTATGTCAACAGCTCGGCGCAGGCGTCCAGCGAGAGCGCGAAGTTCCAGGAGGTCCTGCTGCAGGACAACGCGTCCGACCTCGTCTTCACCGCGCTCCTCGACCCCGCCACGCTCGGCTTCAACAACCGGCCGTACGACTTCCAGATGATCGTCCCCGAGGACGAGTATGCCTCGGTGCCGCACACCTACTACTTCTGGGTCGAACTGAGCTGAGACCCTCAAATATAACGTTTTTAATCCAGTTCCTCTTCTCCCGCTTCATGCCTTCCGTCCAATCGCGTGCCGCGTCCTCTTCTCCTCCGTCGAGCCCTCCTCCGTCGAACCTTCCTTCCCGTCGCATCTCCCTCCACGATTCTCTCGAGGGACTGATCCTTGCACCTCAGACGTCTTTCCCTGCGTCTTCCCTCTCTCCCGAACGCTCTTCGACGCCAATCCCTGTCTTCGAGGAGCCATCGACTACCGATCTTGGCGCCTACTTCCGTCGAGAGAGGGAGGACCCCTATGTGGTCGAGTCCCGCTACCGTGGGCAGGAACCTGTCGATGCGCAGAAACCCGATATCCATTTTGTCGACTCTTCCGTCATGGGCTCGTCGACGCTCGGCCTCCATTTCACCGGCACGAACATCATCTGGATCAACGACGCGCCGCAGTTCGCGCCGTACGCCGGCGACGTCATCAGGCATGAGATGGGCCATTACCGCTACACCGACCCGACCGTCTCACGTACGGAGAACGAGATCAGGAACCGGCTCTACACCTTTTCCGTCACGCGCGACTCGACGCAGCTCGCGTTCGGGGCATACCATCCCTGAGCGCCGATCAGAATATAATCTTTGTT